>CAYNUV010000303.1:0-4503 GCA_964400245.1 uncultured Ignavibacteriaceae bacterium | reverse complement strand
ACCATGGAGGAAATTTTTTTGGAATCAAGATCACGTTCGCCAACGAAGTCAAACCAGAGAAAACAAGTGAAGATTAATTTTTCTGAAGGGGATAATGTTGGATGGGTTAAAATAAAATAAGGAACCGGCGCAAATAATTTTTCATTTTCCATAAACAACCAACCAATTAGGATTGTGAATAATGTTAAGGAAAATGAAAAGAGTTAAGTCATGGTGCTAAGTGTTTACATAAGAGCAGTAATATATATTATCGGACAAATGATATACTTTATAAATATCAATATTTATAAAATCCTTCACTAGTTTTTCTTCCAAGTTTACCGGCAGCTACCATCTTTTTGAGTAATGGACAAGGTCTGTATTTAGGATCGTTGAATCCATTATATAACACTTCCATAATTGCTAAACAAACATCTAGTCCAATAAAGTCTGCGAGTGTTAACGGTCCCATAGGATGATTCATTCCAAGTTTCATTACAGTATCTATATCTTCTTTAGAAGCAACTCCTTCCATTAGAGAAAAAACAGCTTCATTTATCATAGGCATAAGAATTCGATTTGATATAAAACCCGGATAATCATGAACTTCAACAGGGGTTTTATTCAATTTAATTGATATATCTTTAATTAAGTTGAAAGTTTCATCACTTGTGGAATAACCACGAATTATTTCGACCAATTTCATAACAGGTACAGGATTCATGAAATGCATACCAATAAATTTATCAGGCCTTCCGGTAATTGAAAGTTCTGTTATTGAGATTGATGAAGTATTAGAAGCGAATATAGAATCTGATTTAATAATAGCATTTAACTGATTAAATATTTTTAGTTTAGCTTCTTTATTCTCAAAAATAGCTTCTATAATAAGATCAGAATCAGATGGAGTATTTTCAATACCACTTATAGGATTAATATTTTTTAATGTCTGATCTTTTTCTTGTTCACTAATAATACTTTTCTTTACTTGCCTATCTAAATTAGATGTTATAGTTTTAATTGCTTTAGTAGTTAAATCTTTAGTCATTTCAACAAGGTTAACATTAAATCCCTTCATTGCAAAAACATGAGCAATACCATTACCCATCGTTCCACCGCCAATAACAGATATTTTTTTTATTACCATGTTTAAACTTTCATCAATTATAATTTTTAACAATTAATGCGGAAGCTTCACCACCCCCAATGCAAAGTGATGCCAATCCGTATTTTGCATTTTGTTTTTTCATTTCATGAATCAGAGTAACAAGAATCCTTGCTCCGCTTGCGCCTATTGGGTGTCCTAAAGCAACAGCACCACCATTAACATTTACTTTATCAGGATTTAAATCTAATAATTGATTCACTGCAAGAGACACAACAGCAAAGGCTTCATTGATTTCAAAAAGATCTATATCTTTTGTTTTTAAGCCGGCTTTGTTTAGAACTTTGGCGATAGCATCAGCAGGTGCTGTTGTAAATTCAATAGGTGCTTTTGCTGATGAGCTTTGTGCAACTATTTCAACAAGAGGTTTTAATCCAAGTTCTTTAGCTTTTTCTTCAGTTGTAACTATCAGGGCAGCTGCTCCATCATTAATACTTGATGCATTGGCTGCCGTTACAATACCATTTTTTTCAAATGCTGGTTTTAAGGTTGGGGTCTTATCAAATTTAACTTTGAATGGTTCCTCATCTTTCTCAACTAATATATCACCGGATTTGTTTTTCATAATAACTTTTGAGATTTCATTATCAAACTTACCTTTGTTCTGAGCATCAATTGCTTTTTTATAAGAGTTAATTGCAAACTCGTCCAATTGTTCACGTGTAAATGAAAACTTTCTTGCACAATCTTCTGCACAATTTCCCATATGAATATTATTATAAACATCCCACAGCCCATCAAGAATAATGCTGTCTAAAATTTCACTATGCCCAAACTTGTATCCATTTCTTGCTTTTGGAAGAATATAAGGAGCGTTACTCATACTTTCCTGCCCTCCTGCTATAATTACTTCAGCATCTCCAGCCAGGATTGCCTGTTGAGCCAGCATAACAGCTTTTAATCCGCTACCACACATTTTATTAATTGTCAGACATTCTGTTTTTTCAGGAAGCCCGGCAAATAAAGCAGCTTGCCTTGCCGGAGCTTGTCCTTGTCCACCGGTTAATACATTACCAAATATTATTTCATCAATTTTGTTATAATCTATTTTGGATTCTTCAAGAACAGCTTTTATTGCAAAGCTGCCCAATTGTGCTGCAGTAAAAGAAGATAATGAACCATTAAAAGAACCTATTGGAGTTCGTTTAGCATTTGTTATTACGACTTTTTTCATAAAACCCTGGTATTATTTACTGTATCTTTATAGGTACAAAATTAATCAAAAAGAAGTTAAGAATCAGACGGAACAAAATGTTATTTGCTTATTTTGCCTGTTAATGAAGCAAGTTCAAAGACAAGGTTCAGGCAAATAAGATTTAAGTTAATATTATTTTTAATTGAAGATGATAAAAGATCGAGTTTCATTATTGTTTCATTCAATTCAATTCCGGAAAACCTTGAATTAAATTTACTTAATGTTTCTATATGTGAAGCAAAATAAAAATCGTTACGATCAACTCTATATTTCATAACGTCATTCAGCCAGGAAATTATCATCTTAATTAATAACCTGATTGAATCTGAATCATTTTCTGAGAGATAAGGATTTAACTCATTTAGTGCTGAATGAAATTTGCCGCCTAAGGAATAACGCATAAATGAGATAGTTTTTTCCTTAAGATTTTCAAAATCATTCTCTATTAAATCCATTGCCTTTGTAACTGAACCATCTGAAAAAAGTGCAACCTCCTTAGCAATTATTTCATCAATGTTGTAAAACTTAGTAAGAATACTCTGGACGTTTTTATTGTCCAGCGGCTGTAAATTTATTTTCCAGCAACGGGATAGTATTGTCTCTTTTAATAAATCGGTATATGGTGTTAAAAGTATGAAGATAACACCTTGAGGAGGTTCTTCAAGATTTTTTAGTAAAGCATTCTGAGATGCTTCATTCATTAAATGTGCCTCGGAAATAATTATAAACCTGTATTTTATATCCGAATAATTTAAAGTTAAAAACTTACCAATATCTCGTATGCTGTTTATCTTAATTGTATTAGCACGATTCAATGATATTCTGTAATAAGGATTATTGATTTTTTTCTCAAGTTCAGATTTTAATTCCTGTATTTCATCAGGTGTAAATTTCTCGACAGGTCCATTGCCTTCCGTCTCATTCTTCCCTCTTGGCAAAGGAATAATATATTTGATGTATGGTTCGGTTAAATTGGCAATTTGTCTGGTAATAAAAGATGGATCATTTTTAGAAGTGTCACTACTAATTAGCTGAGCGAACCGGATTGAAAGGAAATATTTTCCTATACCTTCTGAACCATTAAATAAGAAAGCATGGGGAATGCGGGATGACGAAATTAGTTGCGATAAGATTTCTTTTGCTGGTTCCTGTCCATATACATCTTCCCAATCATTGGTCATTAGTAATATTACCGAACCGGCAAAAACACATTTTAGAAATCATCTTCATTATAAAAGAAGTCCTCATCGGATGGATAATCCGGCCAAATATCTTCAATTGTTTCATATGGTTCATCCGAATCCTCCAATTCAATAAGGTTTTCAATCACCTCATAAGGAGCACCAATTCTCTCAGCATATTCTATCAATTCATCCTTTGTAGCGGGCCAAGGGGCATCATCCAAATATGACGCAAGCTCCACTGTCCAAATCATAAAAATCCTTCTCCCTCCAAAAATTATCTACTAACGTTTGAAGCTTTAAAAAAATTAAGATTATCAAAGAAAAATTCAACGGGATTTTGTTTAACCCCATTGTGATGAATTTCATAATGTAAATGAGGACCGGATGATAAACCGGAATTTCCCGTTTTTGCTATCGTATCGCCCCTTAAAACTTTCTGACCTTGTATGACATCAATTTTAGAAAGATGAGCATACACACTTCTGTACCCAAAGCCATGGTCAATTTCAATAGTTAATCCTAATCCACCTCTGTAACCAATAAAATCTACAATTCCATTTCCGGAAACACGAACCGGCGTTCCACGATCTGTAATAATATCTATTCCATCATGCATTCTTTTAACATTTAATATAGGATGAAAACGCATTCCAAAACCATGCATTGCTACAGTCCCTGTACAAGGTTTAATTGCTGGTATTGATTCAAATAATTTTTTATTTTCTTTAAGTTTCCCGGATATATCAATGTACTGTTTCTTTTCAAAATTAATCTTTCGTGTTACCTCATCCACATAATTAAATGCTTGATTTAATTTTAGCCGGGAATCCTCAGCAAGGAAATCAAGTTCATTATCAAAATAGTCACCACCAACACCAATCTTATTTTCGTCATCAGAAACAGGTTCAAGATTTGCAGCTATTCTCAATTCATTATTAATAACTAATAAACTATCAAGTTCTTTATTTAAAGATTCATAT
>CAYNUV010000302.1:0-4508 GCA_964400245.1 uncultured Ignavibacteriaceae bacterium | reverse complement strand
ATAACCGGTTCACACTTTATCTGGAAAATGGTAAGAAGAATTGTTGGAGTTTTAGTTGAAGTTGGAAGAGGCAAGAAATCTGAAAAAGATATTATCAGTTACTTAAACAATAAAACTAATGAGCCGGCTAAATTTACCGCGCCTCCTTCAGGATTATTTCTTGAGAAAGTTTATTATGAAGGAGAAGAATTAAGGAAGGATTTTAAGGTTCCTTTATTAATAACAAGCAACAATTAATGAAATTGTCTCTACACTGTAGAGATTTTTCCAAATTGCCGTTAAACATCTAACCGTAAGAAAAGTGGACTTTGGTGGATGAGTTACATAAATTTCCTGCTGGTATTTAGGAGGAAAGATGAAAGGAAAAATAATTAATCTCACCTCACACACTATTCGTATACATACCTAAATGAAAATTACTTTGAATTATACTGGAATAGATTTTTCATCTTTAGTAAGTCCAAGAAAAGATAAGGATAAACCAATCTATAGATGGCATTCCTATAAACACAGCTTTTCTAAAGAACTTGTTGATAACTTTATTAAAAAGTTTGAACTCAATGAAAGTTCATTAGTGCTTGATCCATTTGTCGGTTCAGGAACTACACTTTTAGCATGTAAGGATAAAAGCATTAGTGGAATTGGATATGATATTTCTCCATTCGCTGTATTTCTTACTAAAACTAAACTTAACAATTACAACAAAAACGAGTTAATAGAAACATTAAAAGTATTTTCTTCAAAAAAAAAGAATGCTACTTCGAATAAGATTTATGACTTCCCTGATATACCACTTTTAAAGAAAGCCTATAAAAAAAATATTTGGAATGAGATTTTATTTTTAAGGGATCAAATACTAAAAATTGAGAATCAAAAGGACAGAAATTTCTTTTTACTTGCCTTATTTTCGATACTTGAGTCAGTAAGTAATACAACAAAGAGTGGAGGATTTTTAAGAATTACTAAAAGAAACGTAAAAAAGGAGATGATATTTAAAAAATTTCTTGAATCAGCAAACTCAATGATTAATGATTTAGAAAATCAGTTCACTGAAAAAAATAAATTAAATATAAATGCATTTATTGGAGACGCAAGAAAATTAAAAACTAAAGAAAAATTTGATGCTATTATAACCTCACCTCCTTACATGAACAGACATGATTATACAAGAATTTACTCGCTAGAATTAGTTCTCAATTTTGTAAAAAATAATTCGGAGCTTAAAAAACTCCGCTATAATACTCTTAGATCTCACGTTGAGGCAAGAAAAAGATATAGTTCAAATGGTTATAAGAAACCAATGAAACTAACCAAACTTCTTAAGAAAATAGAATCTAATGGTGTTAATAACATTCAGATTGTTGATATGATTGAAGGCTATTTTGAAGATATGTACTTAGCTATTAAAGAAATGAAAAATGTACTGAAAGAAAAAGGGAAAATAGCACTTGTAGTAAGTAATGTCCGTTTTTCTGGAATTAATATTCCAGTAGATGAAATACTTGGAAAGATTGGTGAGGATGTGGGGTTAAAACTTACAGAAATAAAGGTAGCAAGATTAAGAGGAAATAGTTCTCAACAGATGAGAGATTATAAAAGAAATTTTTCACGTGAGAGTATTCTTATTTGGGAGAATTAAATTATTGTATATGAAGAAAAAGGTTATTTATCTTTTAGGAGCGGGAGCTGCCCAAGCTGTAATTAAAAATTTATATCCAGGAAAAGGATTATTAACTCAAGATATTCAAGAGGTTATTGAGAAAAAATATTCTTCGAAAAACATTGATGCTAGGATTTGGAATGAAGTAGTTACTAAAGGTAATGATGTGGAGCATTTAATCTCCATGTTTGAATCTGCTTACAATTATTCTGCTTCTACTATTTTAAGGAAGTATTATCGAAATGCAATAATTGAAATCTCTAAAGATATTCCAAATATTCCACCAGTAAATTTATATTCTGTATTATTGGATTTGCATCTAAACAATAAAACAATTGATGAGGAATTGTTTTGCATTATAACGTTGAATTACGAAGATATTTTGGAAAGAACAATTAGATACCATTTTAAATATAATGTAGACTATATTATTAAAGCACTAAATGGTAAAAAAGCATTAGGGAAAAGTATTAAAGTATTTAAATTGCATGGGTCTTTTAGTTGGATGAATACAAGACCCATTACCATTAAAAAGATGACCTCAATTAAATCAGAGGATACTTTATGGATTCCTCCCGGTGTAGATAAAAAAAAGGAGAATTATCCTTTCAATTTACTCTGGGGAGAAACATTGGAATATTTGCTTAATTGTGATATACTCAGGATTGTAGGTTGTTCTCTGAGTAGAAACGATTGGGGTTTGATACCAATTCTATATACTGTACAAAAATTTAATGAGGAGAATAATAAGGGATTAGATATACAAATAATAGATTATCCTAATACTATAGAAGGAATTAAAAGAAACTATAAATATTTAAATGTTCTCGGGTTAACAAGTTTACCAGAATTTATTTCTTACTATAAAAAACAATTTAAAGGTGCTAAAGATTCAGAAATATTGAAAGAAATTGAAAATAAATATTTAGATTTTGAAAAAACAAATCCATTTCAAGATTGGCTTGATTCCAAAATCGAATATCTTGTAGACAAAAATGGAGATAATTTAATTACGAAAAATAAATTCGTTTATAAATTTTACCATAAAGATTATGATTAAGAAAAATTTAAAATGGACAATTGATGAATTGCAAAAAAAACAATTCGATAATATTGAATTCCCAGAATTTCAAAGAGAAGCTTCTGTTTGGGATTTGGGAAAAAAAAGAAAATTAATAGATTCAATTCTTCGCAATTTTGATATTGCAGGGATATATCTTTATAAGAGAGAAGATGGGAATTATGAATGCATAGATGGGCGTCAAAGAATAAATGCGATTCTTTCTTTCCTAGGTTTAAATGAAGTGAAAGATGAAGAAACAAAAGAAAGGTATCATAATAATTTTAAATTTATAAGCTCCGATGAATTACTTGGGGAAGAAGAGCTTAAAGAATATAATGATAAAAGTTGGCAAGAATTAAATCAAGCACAGCAGAAAAGGTTTCTAGAATATGCTATGAATGTCATTGAAATAAGTGACATTGGAAAAGATGAAGAATTAAATTTAATGTTTCTTCGCCTTCAATTAGGTATGCCTTTAAATGCAGGCGAAAAATTAAATGCTATGTTAGGTGATATGCGCGACTATATTTTTAAAGATACTTCAAAATCTAAAAGCTTAGGAAGTCATAATTATTTTGTTTTGCTAAAAATACCAAAGAGAAGATTTTCAATGGAATTAACTGCATCTCAAATAGCAATTAATTTCTTTTCTCTACAAAATAACGAAGGATTCAAAAGGGCTAGATTTGTTGATCTTCAAGAGTTCTATAGACGATATCTTAAATTTGAGAAAAAAGATAAAGAAATAAGTGATTTGCTCATCAAAAGATTAGATCAGGTTTATAATTATTTAAAGAATGAAAGGTTAATTTTAAAAAATCGAGCCATAGGAGTTAGTGTATTCTTCTTTATAAATAAGTTGATTGAACAAAAATTAGTAAATCAAGTTGCTGACTTCGTAAAATTCTTAAATATTTTTTTAGTTAGATTAAAAGAACAAGTCGAAAAAGGAATAGATATTGAAGCAAGATATAGAGATTTACTAAATTTCCAGACTTACATAACGCAAGCAGCCGTAGAAAAGTATGCAATAGAAAATAGACAAAAGTTTTTAGAAGTTTATTTCGAATACTTTCGCAAGACAAAGGGAAAAATCAAGGGTGACAAGTAATTATTAATAAAATCCTTTCTCACCTAAGTTCACTTTCACGATTGATATTATAAATTCTTAAGAAATGACTACTCCTGCTCTTTCACTTTTCCATTAACAATCTTCTCCGCCAAATTGGGAAACAACAAGTTCAAGAAAGTTAATGCTTTTAACTTTCTTGGTATAACCAATTCTCTTTTTCTATTTATCATACCTTTAACAATTATTTTGCTGCATTCTTCAAGACTAATCGATTCTTTGTTGTGTTCTTTCTTCGATTCTCCAATCTTTTTTCCATTCTTATCAAAGGCATTTTTTCTTAAATCAGTTCCACGAAGCCAGTGAGGCATAACAAGCATTATATCAACACCTTTGTGTTTCAACTCTATCCTTAATGTATTTAAAAATCCTGTTAATGCATGCTTGGAAGCTACATAACCGGAATGATACGGAACGGAAATCTTTCCCTGTATTGAAGAGATTGCAGTTATTAATCCTTTGCTTTTTATAAGATGAGGAAGAAAATAGTGAGTTAGATAAACAGCACTTAAATAATTTGTTTCAATTAATTTTTGAAACATTGAAAGATCATTTATTTCTTCAAACTCAGCCCACATACTTATACCGGCATTCAGAACAAGATAATCAACAGAAGCAAAATTTTTTATTGTTGTTTCAACTAATCTTTTACAATC
>CAYNUV010000301.1:0-4516 GCA_964400245.1 uncultured Ignavibacteriaceae bacterium | reverse complement strand
GTATGCCTCTGGTCAAAGTTAAATGGGATTGCACGGTTATATTCAATCCTGTCTGCAAAAGCTAAGGAATAAGAAACCCAACCGGAAAAACGATTGCTGCTTGAAATATTTTTTTTCTCTAAAAAGAATTCAAGTCCGTAAGCTTCTCCAACAGAATTATTAACCGGGATTTGAGTTAAAGAATCTTCTGAAATTGTAACCGGGTTTGTCCATCCTGATCTGTATCTCGTGTCTCTGCCCGGAATAGTTTCAGTTATATATTTTGATCCTGTGACTTCCTGTGGTACAATTAAATCTGTAAAATCTTTGTAGTAAGCTTCTGCTCTTAATCTCCATTCATTAGTTAACCAGCGTTCAATTCCAAAAATATAATGTACAGACTTTTCAGCCTGAAGATCATTTGTATATTTTTCATCAAGATTCAGTAAAAGATTCTGGTCTCTCTGCTTTTCATATCCCGGAGACTGATAATAAATTCCCCAAACTGCTCTGAGTGTTGTGAATTCATTAAGTGCATACGATAATGAAATTCTCGGTGCCAGATATGGTTTATTCAGAAGATCATAATAATCAAATCTTAAGCTTGGCTGAAAGAAAAGTCGTTCTGTTAAAGTAAACCTGTTTTGTACATAAGCTCTGTAACGATTAAATTTTTTTATATCTTTTATATCATCTAAAGCAGCTCTGAATTGCGGCTGTGCATTAAATATTGCTTCGAGTTCAGGATCAATATTAAAATCAAAATTAAGTTCTGTTTCCATGAAATCTACACCGGCACCTGCTTCAAATAAATTTTTTCCCCATAAATAATTTAGCTTATCGTCAATCGAATACTTGGTATAAGCAAAAACAGCATCAAACTTAAATCCCAGCAGATAATGAGAAAGCGTATCAGGTAGAGCATCTTCAAAAGCATCTCTCTGAAGTGAAGGATCTAATATTTCAGAATCAAAATCTGTTGTACCGCTGGTATTATACCATGAAGCAATTACTTTATTAAAAAGTTTTTGGTTAGGTGCATAATGCCATGCAAAACCTAAAATATCATTCTTCGTAACATTGTAAACACCGACACTATCCGGCGTTTCTCTTTTTTCACCGCTTACAATATCAACACCGTCGCGGGAATAAATTCCATTCAACAAAAACTTATGACCTGAATAAGGACCAACAACAAGCTTCGCCTGTAAATCATAAAAACTAGGGAATGAAGTATTCTCATCAACGAGCCCGGCACTTTTTACAAAAGGTTCTATTATAAGATCATAATAAGTTCGTCTTGAGTTAAGTAGCCAGCTTCCTTTAAGGTTAAAAGGATTTTTTCCTTCGAGAACAATGTTTGCATCAACAATTGATGCATTAACACTTCCGGAAAAATAATTTTTCGTACTTCCTTCTTTGTTTGTCACATCAAGAACAGCAGAAAGCCTGTCACCATACTTAGCAGGAAAACCTCCGGTTATAAGACTAATATCTGAAACTGCATCCGGATTAAACATGCTTATAACGCCATAAAGACGGTATGGGTTAAATACTTCAATATCATCCATTACAATAAGATTCTGATCGGGGCCGCTGCCGCGAACTATAAGCTGGGATGAAAAATCATTCGGTGCAAGAACTCCCGGAAGAGATTGCAATGTTCTGAATACATCTTCCGAGGCACCGGGAATTATTTTTGCATCACGTGGATCAAGATCAAGAACGCTTGTTCTTGTATCGTTCTGATCCTGGAATTGTGAACCAAAAATCTCAACTGTTCCAACCTCAATGGCTTTTTGCCTTAACTCAACAATAAGCTCTGTTGTTTTGTTTGATTCGATATTAACATCGAAAGTCTTTGTCTCATATCCAACAGCACTGAACCTGACTTTATATTGACCTGAAGGAATATCATTTAATTCAAATGATCCGTCTGCATCACAGCTTGTACCGAATGGCGTACCAATTAAAACGAGATTAACAAACGGAACAGGATTATTTGCATCAATTACTTTGCCTTTGAGATTTCCCTCCTGCCCAAATAAAACAGATGCGCTGGTGAATAGCAGGATAACTATTATTCTGATCATATAGTCATAATTTTTCATATCGTATTAATCAAATATAGGATTAAAAACATTTTAATTTTCTGTAAAAATATTGGGTATCACTCGTTGAAAATTTGTAAACCGTTAAAACGGTTTTATTCTTTCTTTTTCTCAAGTAACCCACGACTTAAGTCGTGGGTTAATAAAGAATATAAATTTAATAACCGTTTCAACGGTTTTTTGATGAGTTGAGAAGTATTAAAAATAAAATGAGAAGAAGCTTGAATAGAGTCCTAAAGATATTTCATGGAAATTGCTTCCTGTTTCACCGGGTTTGAAATTAAACCTGTAACGGGTATAAACTGTAAAAGTATTAAATATCTTAAACCAGCCAATTGAAAACTCAGGACTGATACCATTAAAGCCGTTGAAGTTTGTAAACCCATTTAAGCCGGGTAAGATATATTCTATTCCAGGCACTTCAATGAAATGCTTGTATCCAAGTCTTAAAAAATTTTTCTGCGAAGCTTTAAATATGTAAGAATACTCTGCTGCAATATAACCTGCAGGATAGCGAAAACTTCCGCGGAAAGTAAGCAGTGCAATTTCTTTTGTAAGACTGAAATAATTTTCTTCTTCAGTAATAACCATAACAGGGTTTGGAATCAGAAAAACTGTTCCTCCAAACAAGCAGAGCAAAATAAAATTGGATTCTTCTTCCATCTTAATTTCATCCTGCAATTCAAACTCAGATTTATCACCCTCATTTATTTTGCCTGTTTCGTCTTCAACAAGAATTAAATAAGAAATAATTTTAGATTTAAAATTAATCTTTGTCAGGTCAACCTGAATTTTATGTTCTTCAGTTAAAGTATCTGAAACGGGTAATTCATATTCGCCATCAAGAATGACTTTAGATTTTGCAGGCTTGCTTGTAAAGAATGATAAATTAAAAACATTCGGGTTATCAGGCGGAATGAAGGAATCAATTATATAAACTTCAATTGAATCCCCTTCTGTAAAATCATCCTGGGCAAATATAGTAACACTAAAAAACAGGATGAATAAAATTGTCTTTAAAATTATTTGCATTTCATTCCTTATTAAGAATTATCTGATACCTTAATTTAGGATAAATAATAAAAAAGGTCACATAGTTTAAAAATATGTGACCTAAAATCGCTTGAAATAAAAATTCAATTTACAGCCTTCTCAATATCCTCAATCAGATCTTCAACATCTTCAATTCCAACAGAGAGACGGATGAGACTGTCTGTAAATCCATATTTTTCTCTTTCTACTTTTGGAACTGAAGCATGTGTCATTGATGCAGGATGGCTGATAAGACTTTCAACTCCACCAAGACTTTCTGCAAGCGTAAAAATTTTAACATTTTTTAAAAGCTTTTTGGCAAGTTCAACATCTCCAAGATCAACAGAAATCATTCCACCAAAACCGCTCATCTGCTTTTTAGCAAGCTGATATTGAGGATGAGATTCGAGTCCCGGGTAATATACTTTTTTTACATAAGAAGCTTTCTCAAGATGTTTTGCAATTATCGTTGCATTACTGTTATGCCTTTCCATTCTAATTGCAAGAGTTTTTGTAGAACGGAGAATCAGCCAGCAATCAAATGGAGATGGAACAGAACCGACTGCATTTTGAATATAACGAAGACGATCATGAATTTTTGAATCATTTGTAATAAGAATTCCTCCTATAACATCGCTGTGCCCGTTTATATATTTTGTCTGGCTGTGTAAAACAATATCAATCCCAAATGTCAGCGGGTTCTGGAAGTATGGACTCATAAAAGTATTATCAACAACGCTTATAAGATTATTCTCTTTTGATATTTTAGCAACTTCAGCAAGATCTGTAAGAATAAGCATCGGGTTTGTTGGAGTTTCAACGAAAATCATTTTGGTATTTTTCTTAATAGCATTCTTTATATTTGAAATGTCTGAAGTATCAATCCAAGAAAAATCTAATCCAAAATCTTTCATGATAAGTTCAAACAATCTGTAAGTGCCGCCGTAAACATTGCTTGTTACAATAACGTGATCGCCTGCTTTTAATAATGATGTAAGAGCATTTGTTGCTGCAAGTCCGGAACTAAATGCAATTCCAAATTTTCCTTTCTCAAGAGTTGCAACATTTGTCTCCAGAGATGAGCGTGTTAAATTGTGAGTCCTTCCGTATTCATATCCTTTATGTTTACCAAGTTCTTCCTGTGCATAAGTTGAAGTTTGATAGATTGGAGTTATTACCGCGCCGGTAACTTCATCAGGTTTTTGTCCTGCATGAATAGCATCTGTTGAAAAGCCCATTACATTCCTTAAATTTTAATAATAAATTTGTTTTTTTATACTTGCTCTTGAACTTACACTTGAACTTACACTTGAACTTATTCTTAAACTGCGTGGAGTTCAAGTGCAAGAGTAAGTGCAAGTAGGAAAACTAATTCGAGTACTCCAACAAATCAT
>CAYNUV010000300.1:0-4519 GCA_964400245.1 uncultured Ignavibacteriaceae bacterium | reverse complement strand
TATCCTCAGCTTCTGAAGAATATATCAGATCAAATATTTCATCTTTCGTTTTTAAGTTTGATGAACAGGATAGGGAAGGGATAAATCAGATATTAAGATTACCTTATTTCCATGGGATTGTTAAAGATATTATAGAAGTGAAGTTTGTGTAACCAAGGGAGATTTAGAGATTTGTAAAAAATAGGTATAAGTACGTATTGACTTTAAAGAATTTTTATTTTTATGCGAGATTGGGAAGAATTTACAGAAAAATTTTTAGTAATTATACTGATGTATTTTTAAAAAGAGTGATTTAGATTAGGAAGTATAATAAATAATGAAAAAGAATTTTATTACTTACTTACTTTTTACATTTATCTCTCTGCTATCCTGCAATCCTACAGAACCGCCTGATGATAACTTACAACCCGGCAGAAGAGATTATGTTTGGACAGCCGATACCCTATGGACTGATGACTGGTTTGGAATTACAGATATTTGGGGAAGTTCCCCTAATTCGATTTGGGTTACTGCCTCAGCTTTGTCTTCTACAAATCGTTTGTGGTATTATGACGGAACCAAATGGGAAAGATATGACCAACCAGCACCAACGGGAACGTTATATACTGTATTTGGTGCGGTTCCGGATGAAATCTGGATTGGAAATTCTGAAAGCAGTATTTGGAGAAATAATGGAAGTGGATGGCAAAAATTTAAGGAAATAATTGTGCCTGGATTCGATATAGCAGTTATTGGGTCTATCTACGGTACTACAAAAAATAATTTGTATGCTGTAGGTGTTGCAGAGACTCAGGATGGAACAGAATATAAGAGCATTATTCTTAGATACGATGGAACAGATTGGAAACTGCTAAATATACCGGATATTAGAGTTGGTTTTGATAAAATAAGAAAAACAAAAAATGGAGAATATTTAATTAGAGCTTCAAGTTTCGATAATGGAGTTTTTATTGATAAACTATTTCTATATGATGGTAATATTAACTTAACGGAAATTTATTCTGATAACATTCAGCAGCCGGTGTTATACGAAATGAATGGGGATGTCTATATATCAATAAACAAAAAAATATATAATATTAGAAATGGAAGGCTAGAATTTTGGAAAGAATTTCCAGGTAGCAGCTACATAGGACAGGTTTTTGGCAGGAGTGAAAAAGATTTTTTTGGCGGTTCAGAAAGTGAAGGAATAATGCATTATAATGGAACAGATTTAAAAGCTTTATATCCAAATCAATCAGGTCCTGTAGGAGGATTAATTTTCGAGAAGGAAGTATTTTTTTACGGTTATAATTCAACAGCAGTTAACTATAATTATATAATGATAAAAGGAACATTAAAATAAAAATGAAGAGGTGTTTGAGTAAATAAAAAATTTTAATAAAAAAGGAACGGTGCGCCAACACCGTTCCTGAGTACAAATAAATTTAGGCTGCTCACCTAAGAGGGTTTTTTATGCCCTTTTTATTTGCACTGGAAATTTAATTGGTTTTCAACAAAAAAGGGAGTCAAAAATGTACAAATCATTATTATTAGTGATATTATTATTTGCTAGCCTTTCTAATATAAAAGCTCAAACATTTACTATAACATCCCCCACATCTGGTCAGGTAATAACTATGCCCTCAAACCAATCTACAATAGGAATTCAATTAGGGTTTTCCTGGATTGGCGTCCCACCTTATGATGTAGATTTAATTATAGTAGCTTTAAATGGCAATACTATTTTAGAATTAGAACCTACCCAACCTTGGGATCCCCCAGATCATATAGATTTAACATTATCTCCAGGGAATCACACACTGGATGTTGGAGTTCGTTTTCATTGGTATTATAATGGACAGCATGAATATGAGGAGGCATATGGGTCAGTTTCTTTTCATATAGCAAATAACTTAACTGTAAAAAATATATTTGGTGGCGGAATTATTAATATTAATAGCGCACCGAAACAAAGTCCTTATAGTTTTACTCCTTTAGTAAATGAAACTGTAAATTTAGGGGCAGTGGATCAACAATATGGTAATTACTATTATGTGTGGAATCAAAGTGGTACTAATAATAGTAGATGGGAAAGGAAAGGAATGAGTGATCAGAATTTTACTTTAATTCGGGTGGAACACCAAGAAACTTCCCGTATACTGTAACTGCATCGGATAATAGTGCAGAAATTCAGGGAGCACTTAAAAAAAGATATAATATAAGTAGAAATGATAATTTTACGGAATTCGATGGAACAGTTTCAGCAGGAGTAGTTTCTCAAATAGTAGAACAAAATTCAGGTCAAATATCTGCACCGGCAACTCAAACTATCAATGGTAAACTATATAATTTCTCGTACTGGGCAGATAACTTCTCATATTATAATCCAAGGATAATAAACCCGACAGATAGTATTACATATACTGCAGTTTATAAGTATATTAATCATGCAAATACTACAAATGCCTTTGGCTCCAACAGTCAGAAAAAACTTGTAAGAGATACTAATGGTTGGCTTCATAAAGTCTATGAAAGTATGGGAAAAGTCTGGTATGAGAGAAGTACTAATAATGGGGCTATCTGGACAATTCAAAATAATGGTAAACCTTTATCATCAAATGATGCAAAGCTGCCTTCAATAGATTATTACACTACCAGTTATATATTTATTACCTGGCAGGAGGAATACGAAGGAACATTTAAAATCAGGTTAGCACATATGTCATTCCCTGAGGCACAGCTTGCTTTTTATGATGTTTGGGATCCAACTGTTTGGAATGATTATACTCCTTATTCATACGATGCAATGCCGGTAGTTTCCTGGGGTGCTGGTAACGTAATACTTGTTTCCTGGAAATTTTATGGTATAATGTATAGATATGGTTATGCTAACAACTACTCTCCAGTAAGCTGGTATACTTCTGAATATGGAGAATGGATTTCAGGAACTGATGTTAATTCAACAAATCCAACAATCGCAGTAAGAAAAGATAATGGAACATCAGTATTTCATCTTGCCTGGCAACAAAGTACAACTGCAATTAAATATCGTTCACTCACGCCAAATGGTTCAAGTCTGACAATATCTTCTGAAGAAACTCCTTCAACAGGAGATGGTGTTAACTATAAAAAGAATCCTTCCATTTCTGTTGTTACGACATCACCTACATTAGTCTGGATCAGAAGCAATTACGAGGGGGCAACTACTTCAGTTTCAAGAAGGACTCGCACTGGCAGTTGGGGTAGCTTTACGATATATGGAACTAATGTTGAATCTCCTACTGAATACAATAGTCGTGTAGTATGGAGTGAAAACAATGTTAACAAGTTGTATCATCCATGGAAAGGTTTTAAAACACTTAGTACAATTGGAAAATCAGTCCAATTATCCACGGGAACTGCAATGTATGCTGTTGCCTATAGACAGACTTCACCTTTTGATTTTCAAATAACCCAGAATATTGAAACCTTACCTAAAATGGATTTTATGGTTAACCAATGCGGCAGAGAAGGAATTGTTGCTAAGGGAGAAGCTGAGTTTTATTTTATACTGGCGGATGCAATGGTTAATAGTGAAGTTATTAAATTTGAAGACATTGATGATACTACGATTATTACGAATATAAATGAACTGAATCAATATTTATCTACAAAAACTTTTTCCCTTAATGAAGGATCAATCTTTAACTTCAGCGTTGCTTATGGTGTAAACGATTCAATAAAAGCATTGAATGAATTAAATAACGGTTCAAACTTAGAATTTAAACTAGAATTGGTGGATGCTATTACAAATGAAATACTTGGCGTACTTGATAATTTTGTTTTTGATGAATATAATATTTGTGCTTACCATGAACAAACTTACGAGGTAAACACTCAAGGTATAGGTAATAGAACGGTAAAACTTCGGGTTAATTCAAATTCCAATTTTGATGAAGCTTATTACCTTGCTGATATTCTTACTGAGGAAAATGTATTAGGCAAGAGCAACACAAAAGAATTATCTTTTACAGGCGGTTCAGTAATTACCTCATATGATTTATTCCAAAATTATCCGAACCCATTCAATCCAGCAACAACCATAAACTACCAAATACCAGAAGATGGGATGGTAATTTTGAAGATTTATGATATTCTTGGGAAAGAGATAAAGACTTTGATTAATGAGGAGAAAACAACGGGAATGTATGAAGTAAATTTTGATGCAAGTGACCTGGCAAGCGGTGTGTACGTTTACAGGATTCAGGTAAATGATTATGTGTCTGTAAAAAAGATGATGCTGGTTAAGTAAAAAGCTTCTCGCCAGCCCCTCTCCAAAAAAAAGGAGAGGGGTTTTTTTATTAAAGTTCAATCAAAGAAAGATTAATAATTTCATCCTTCATTGCTGTAATTTCTCTGAGCACTTTATCAGATGGCTTTGTATCGAGCTTAATTGTACAGCAGGCAGTTACGGCTCCTTCAAATATTACATTCTCCATCTCCTGTGCATTTATTTTTTCTTCACTCAATAATCTTAATACCCTTGCAAGAACTCCGG
>CAYNUV010000299.1:0-4541 GCA_964400245.1 uncultured Ignavibacteriaceae bacterium | reverse complement strand
ATACTTTTGTTCTGCAGGTTTATTCTTTTGGAATGGAAAAGAACATTCAGACAATTGTTGAAGTTCTTAAGAAAGAATTAAAAGCAGAAAATATCTTTACAAAAAATGAATCTTATTTCCGTAAACTGGAAGGACTTTCTGAAGAAGATAAAATTTATCTTGGTGAAATGAATGATGAAATAATTGATGATGGAACAATAAAATATAAAATTGATTTTAGTACCGGGCAAAAAACCGGTTTCTATTTCGATCAAAGTGATAACAGATATTTTATAGAAAAAATTTCCAAAGGTATGAATGTACTTGATGCGTTTTGCAACTCAGGCGGATTTGGTTTACATGCATCCTTTGCAGGCGCAGAATCAGTTACTTTTATTGATTCTTCCCAAACAGCAATAAAATCTGCTGAGGAAAATTTTAAGCTGAATAATCTCAAATCCAAAAGTGAATTTATAACTGAAGATGTTTTTGATTTCCTGAATAAATGTATAGAGGATAAGAAATTTTATAATTTGGTAATTGCAGATCCTCCGGCTTTTGCTAAAAATAAAAAGAGTCTTACAACAGCTATAAAAGGATACGAAAAGCTCAACAAGCTGGCAATGCAGGTTATTAATGATGGAGGTTTTCTTGCAACTTCATCATGTTCACATCATCTGTCTGAGGAAGATTTTATTCAAGCAATAAATCAGGCTGTTGTAAAATGCGGAAAGAAGATTCAGCAAATTCATTTTAACGGAGCTTCTTTAGATCATCCTGAACTTGTTGCAATGCCTGAAACTACTTACCTCAAGTTTGCTGTTTTCAGGGTAAATAAAAATTAATTGCATTGAAATAAAAGTGCAACGTTTTTATGTTTGCATTCGTCTAATCTGCCAGCCGGCAGGTTGGTTTTATTACTTTTCTTAAGTAATCTAAATTTTAACAATACTTATGAGGTTAATTTGGATATAACTGCATTGAACGAAAAAATAAAACAGGAGAGTGCTTTCGTTGATCTCCTCTTTAATGAAATTGGTAAAGCGATTGTCGGGCAGAAGGTAATGGTTGAAAGGCTTATTGTTGGATTGCTGGGTAATGGACACATTCTGCTTGAAGGTGTACCCGGTTTAGCAAAAACGCTGGCAATAAAAACTCTGGCTTCAGCAATAAAAGCAAAATTCCAGCGTATTCAGTTCACACCGGATCTGCTTCCTGCTGATCTTATCGGAACAATGATCTTCAACCAGAAAGAATCAAATTTTTTCATACGCAAAGGCCCTATTTTTTCCAACTTTATTCTTGCTGATGAAATAAACAGGGCTCCTGCAAAAGTACAAAGTGCGCTACTTGAAGCAATGCAGGAAAGACAAGTTACAATTGGTGAAACAACTTATAAACTTGAAGAACCATTTTTAGTTCTAGCAACTCAAAACCCGATTGAACAAGAAGGAACATATCCTTTACCTGAAGCACAGGTTGACAGGTTTATGCTGAAAATTAAAATCACTTATCCTTCTCGTGAAGAAGAATCCAGAATAATGAAGCAGAATGTTGATGTTTTGCCTGTGCAGATTCAGACGGTTGTAACACCACAGGATATTCTCAGGGCAAGAGATCTTGTTCACGAAGTTTATGTTGATGAGAAGATTGAGAAATATATTCTCGATATTGTTTTTGCAACAAGAACTCCCCGGGACTTTGGACTTGATAAGCTCACCGATATGATAAGTTATGGAGCTTCACCAAGAGCTTCGATTAATCTTGCACTTGGTTCAAAAGTTATGGCATTCATTAAAAGGAGAGGTTATGTAATTCCTGAAGATGTAAGAGCAATCTGTCTTGATGTTTTAAGGCACAGAGTTGCTGTTACATATGAAGCAGAAGCTGAGGATATAACTTCTGAATATATTATACAGGAAATTTTAAATAAGATTGAAGTACCGTAAAGATGGAAGATGTGAAATGGAAAATGGAAAAAGTAGTTTCAATAAAATTTTTTAATTAAGATGAAGGAGCTTTTTCCCTCTCCTTAATAAGGAGAGGGCAAGGGTGAGGTTAAATGTTAACTAAAGAATTATTAAAGCAAGTCAGGCAAATTGAGATTCGTACGAAAGGACTTGTGAACCAGGTTTTTTCTGGTGAATATCATTCTGTTTTCAAAGGAAGAGGAATGGAATTTTCCGAAGTACGTGAATATCAATTTGGCGATGATATTCGCAATATTGATTGGAATGTAACTGCCCGCTTCGGCCATCCATTTATAAAAATATTTGAAGAAGAAAGAGAGTTAACTGTAATCCTTCTTGTTGATCTCAGCGGTTCACTTCTTTTCGGAACAGTTGAAAAAACCAAGCAGCAAATAGCTGCAGAATTAAGTGCGATACTTGCTTTCTCTGCCATGAAGAATAACGATAAAGTCGGCTTAATTCTCTTTACTGATAAGATTGAAAAATTTGTCCCTCCAAGAAAAGGGAAGAAGCATGTTCTCAGGGTAATTAGTGAAGTTCTTTCATTTCAACCAAAAGGAAAAGCAACGAATATTAAATCTGCATTGGAGTATATGAACAATGCAATAAAGAGGAAAAGCATTGTGTTTCTTATATCGGATTTTATGGATGAAGGTTATGAAAAAATTTTAAGAATGGTTGGGAAAAAACATGATTTGATTGGCGTTGTTCTGAATGACAGGAGAGAATTAACTTTACCTAAAATAGGAATGATAAAATTTGCTGATACAGAAACAGGTGAAGAAAGATGGATTGATACTAGCGATTGGAAAGTTCAGAAGGTAATTAAAGATATGAGGCAAAAAATTAAAGATGCAAGAAAATCTTTATTCATATCCAGCAGATTAGACAGCATTGAAGTTAATACAGAGCAGAATTATGTAACACCGCTTGTTCAGTTTTTCAGAAAACGTGAGAAAAGATGGTAAAAAAAATAATTTTACTTTTATTCATATTAGCATTTAATAATTATGCTCAGAATATTTCTGCAAGGGCTAACACTGATTCCAGCAATTACCTTGTAGGCGATTATATCAACTTAACAATAAAAGTAAATTATGATAAAGGAATAATTGTAACCAATCCTCTTATAAAAGATTTTTTTAAAGATGTTGAACTAATCAAACAGGAACAGCCCATACTTCTTGAAGAGAATGGTAAACAGGTTGTGGAGTTCAGGTATATAGTTTCTGTTTATGATTCAATGTATATTTCAATTTCCGGAATTCCTGTTGGATATAAAACCGGGAAGGATACAACGCTTTTAACAGCATATACGAATCCAATTAATTTTTCTGTTCGTAAGGTAAAGGTAAACCCCGGCGAAGATATAAAAGATGTAAAAGAGCCGATAAGAATTCCTCTTGATTGGAAGATGATTCTCATATACTTACTTATGGCTTTTGCAATTGCCGCACTTGCTTATTTTCTTTATAAGAGATATAAAAAGAAACAGGAAGGTAAAGAAACTCGTGAAATTGCAACACGGGTTCCATCTTACATTACAGCATTAAACAATCTTCATCAACTTGAAGAAGAAAAACTATGGCAGAAAGGATCAGTAAAAGAATATCATTCAAGAATTACAGAAATTATCCGCAGGTATTTTGAAGACAGGTTTTATCTCCCGGCTCTTGAGTTAACAACTACAGAAGCTTTAAGAAGATTGAAAGAAAGATATGATACATCTGATATTTTGCAGACAACAGAGGAATTCCTGAATAATGCGGATCTTGTGAAGTTTGCAAAGTATAATCCCTTAGCAGGAGTTAATGTTGAAATGTTGAAACAGGCATATCAAATAGTAGAGAAGACTATTCCAAAAGAAAAAGAAACAGGCGGAGAGGTTTTTAGAAATGCTGGGTGATATTACTTTTGCATATACCTGGGTTTTATATTTTCTTTCCATTATACCTTTAATGGTGTTATGGTATTGGTTTAAAGGAAGAAAATCACAGCCGTCAATTAATTATTCTTCTTTAAATATTTTTAAAGGATTGAAACCAACTTGGCGGGAAAGAGTAAAATATCTGCCGATAATTTTAAGAATGATTGCAGTTGCCCTGCTGATAATCGCATTAGCGAGACCGCAAAATTTTCAATCAGGTGAAAATATTTATACCGAAGGAATAGATATTGCGATGGTTCTTGATATTTCAGGAAGTATGCTTGCTGAAGATTTAAAACCAAACAGGTTGGAAGCAGCAAAAGATGTTATTGATGAATTTGTCCAGGCAAGAACATCCGATAGAATTGGTCTTGTTGTATTTGCACGGGATGCATTTACACAATGTCCTCTCACCATTGATTATTCTGTTTTAAGAAATCTTTTAAATGATATAAAAAGCGGAATGATTGAAGATGGGACTGCAATTGGTAATGCAATTGCAAACGGAGTTAACCGTCTTAAAGAAAGCAAAGCGAAAAGTAAAATTATGATTTTATTAACTGACGGAGTTAATAATGCGGGTGAAGTCGATCCGGTATCCGCAGCCCAAATTGCAAAAACATATAATTTAAGAGTTTATACTATTGGCGTTGGTACAAGAGGAG
>CAYNUV010000298.1:0-4569 GCA_964400245.1 uncultured Ignavibacteriaceae bacterium | reverse complement strand
CATCGAAAATGATGGTCTGCTTCTCGGACGGAATACCGATACCGGTATCGCGTACGGAGAAGGCTAGGACCTTGTCGGTGTCGTTCAGAGTGGAAATGGAAAATTCCTTCTGTCCGGGCTGAATCACGCGCATATTCATCATGACCTTGCCTTTTTCCGTGAATTTGAACGCGTTGGACAGCAGGTTCTTCAAAATCTGCTGCAAACGGTTGGTGTCCACAAACATGTGTTTGGGCAGCGCCGGGTCCACGTGGATGGAAAATTCGAGGTTCTTGTGTTCGGCCACAGGACGGAAGTTCTGCTCGAGGTATTCCTTCACTTCGGAAATATCTGCTTTCGCATCAAGTACCTTAAAACTTTCATCCCAAACATTTTCAGCAGTTGAATTCATAAGCTCAGGATTCCTTAGAAGTCTTGACATCAACCTGTTCTCCCTGATAGAACCTACGGGCTTTCTATCACGCATAACAGGAATATTTGAAAAACCATTATCCTGAATGATCTTAAGAATTTCTTTCACAGGAGTTTCGGGATGAACAAAAACAATTTCTTCTTTGCCTTTAAGTTTCTTTGCATCAGAAATATCACGAAGAATTTTTATCTCAGTTTCAAGCATCCTGTTGTTTCTCAACCACTCAATGTTATGAGATTTGGATAAATATCTTTCGCCCGTATCACAAACAATAAACACAACAACATCATTCTCTGAAAGCTCTTTTGAAATTTCCAGGGTAACATGAACAATTGTTCCCGTACTGCCGCCGCAGAAAATTCCTTCTTCTTTTGTAAGTCTTCTTGCTGCAGCAAAAGATTCTTTATCACTTATGTTATAAATCTTATCAATATACTGGAAGTGAACATTTTCAGGTAAACAATCCTGACCAATTCCTTCTACTAAATAAGGAGTTCCTTTAATTATTTTTCCTGTTTCTTTGTAAGTTTTAAAAATAGATCCAAGAGGATCAGCACCGATAACCTGTATGTTGGGATTTTTTTCTTTCAGGAATCTGCTCGCCCCGCTTATTGTTCCTCCGGTTCCAATGCTCGAAACAAAGTGAGTAATTTTTCCATCTGTATCGCGCCAGATTTCCGGCCCGGTAGTTTTGTAATGTATTTCAGGATTTGCAGGATTAGAATACTGATATGGAAAAAATGAATTCGGAGTTTCATGATGAATTCTCTTAGCAACATTCACATAATATTCGGGGCTGTCGGGTTCAACAGCATTTGAAACTACAATCACTTCACTGCCAAGTGCTTTAAGGTAATTAACTTTTTCCTGGCTTACTTTATCTGTAACAACAAAAATAGTTTTATAACCTTTAACCACACAGGCAAGAGCAAGACCAATTCCTGTATTGCCGCTTGTTGCTTCCACAATAGTTCCGCCTGGAGTAATTTTGCCTTCTTTCTCTGCGGCTTCGAGCATTGCTATTCCAATCCTGTCTTTCACACTTCCACCCGGATTAAGAGACTCAAGCTTTGCAAAGATCTGCGGCTTCAATCCTTTATTAATCTTGTTAAGCTTTATAAGATGTGTGTTGCCGATAAGCTCTACGATGTTGTTTTTGAAGTTCATATTTATGCTCTGTTTTTTCATAGCCACGACTTTTAAGTCGTGGGTTAAGATATAAAATAATACTTTTAACCGTTTTAACGGTTTTATTTTTATCGGAATATTGACATTTTAAAATAACCTTTAATTTTCTGAATTTAAACCCTTAAAGATTCAGAAGGATAAATAACAAATAATATTATGGACATAACTAAAACTTTTTACGCTAAGAACCGGAAAGAATGGCGGAATTGGTTAAGAAAAAATTATAAAACTGAAAAGGATATCTGGTTAGTTTATTACAAAAAAGAATCCGGTAAACCGAGAGTTGCTTACAACGATGCAGTTGAAGAAGCTTTGTGTTTTGGCTGGATAGACAGCACAGCAAAAAAGATTGATAAAGAAAGATTTGCCCAAAGATTTTCTCCCAGGAATCTTAAAAGTTCTTATTCACAGTCAAATAAAGAGAGATTGAAAAAATTACTAGAAAAGAAAAAGGTTATAGCATCAGTCCATAAAAAAGTAGCGCATCTGGTTTCTGAAAGTTTTGAAATTCCTGCCGATATTTTAAAGGAGATAAAGAAAAATAAAGATGCCTGGAAAAATTTCCAAAAATTTTCTGATTCTTATATTAGAATCCGGATTGCTTATCTCGATGGGTCAAGACGAAGGCCCGAAGAATTTAAGAAGCGTCTAAAATATTTTATAAAAATGACCGCAGCTAATAAACAGTTTGGTATAAAAGGAATTGAAAAATACTATTGAACATTTATTTTTCCATTCCCATTTTTTTAAGAATATCTTGATAACGTGGATCTTTTTGAATAGTAGAATCAAAAACCCCTAAGCTACTGAAGTAAACCATTAATGGATCTCTTTGTTCATATGCTGTATTAGCATATTCAAAAAACTTATCCTTATCTCCCAAACCAAGATAGTTAAGTGCATGAAACCATGGTGATACGGGATTTGGGTGAGAAAGTCTGACTAACTCATCTTTTACTGCAAGAGCTTCCTTTCTTCTTCCTGCAAAACCATATAGCATTCCCCGCATTGCAATCATAACAAGCCTTCCATGAGAAAGCTCTATGGCTTTATCCAATTCTTTCCATGCTTCATCCATTTTTCGAAGACCTACATAAGTCATAGCTAGAGCAAAATGAGCTTCAGCGTAATTCGGATACATGTCTATAGTTTTTTTGTATTGAGCAATTGCCTCGTTTAGCCTTTTTGCAAAATGAAAAATCCTTCCCACTCCTGTAGAAATACTTGGAGAAAGTGGATCAAGCTCATAAGCTCTGCTGATTTCTGATATTGCTTCATCATTTTTTCCAATCAAAGAAAGAAGAAGTGCGTACCATTCGTGTGCCTGTGCATATCCTGGTTTCAGCTGAATTGCTCTTTTAAATTCACTTTCGGCTTCATCCCAATTCCAGTCAAAACGGAATTTGATATATCCAAGAGAAGCGTGAGCTTCTGCAAGTGTCTCATCCAATTCTAATGCTTTTAAAACAGCATCATTTGCTTTTACTGATGCCTCTTCTCTTGAAAGATTTCCATAAGAAGCCCCGCCTATTAAAGTATAGCAGTTTGCAAGTCCCGAATATGGAAGTGCAAATTCGGGATCAAACTCAATCGCTTTACTAAAATATTCTATTCCCCTTTTCAAATCTTCCCCTGTTCTTTTATTAAGATAATAATTTCCTAAAAGATAATTCCGGTATGCATCAGTATTTTCTGTTCCTCTTTTCCCAATCTGTTCCATTTCATTTGCATGAAGCTGAACCTTCAATTCTTCAGCAACCTTCATTGCAATATCACTTTGAATTGCAAAAATATCTTTTAATTCTCTGTCATAAGCTTCAGCCCAAAGATGTTTTTGTGTTGGTACATCAATCAGCTGAATTGTTATTCTTGTTTTATTTGCTGCATTACGCACACTGCCTTCTAAAATAGTTCCTACGTTAAGCTCATCTCCTATTTGTGCAACATTGAGATCAGTATTTTTATATTTCATTATAGATGTTCTGGCGATAACATCTAATCCACTTATCTTAGCGAGGTTTGAAATTATCTCCTCAGTTATTCCATCGGCAAAATAATCATCCTCAGAGCCCTGGCTTATATTATCAAAAGGCAGAACAGCAATCCTGTTTTTTGTTTCATTTGACAAATCATTTTTTGAAGTTTGAAAAATAAAATATCCCGCAACAGCAAATAAAAGAATTATTATCAGAATCAGTAAAGTGCGGTTTTTCAGGAAATAATCCTGAAAACCAGGCTTAAAAAATCCGGCTGATTTTTTCTCCCAGGGTAAAACAATTTTATAAACATTCATTGGGAGCTGAATATTTTTGAGTTTCTTTTTTCCGACAGATATTACGGGTAAATCTATTTTAGATTGTATCTGCCTTGCTACATCTTCCGAAACACAAATGCATCCGGGCAATGCCAAAGGTTCTAATCTTGCCGCAAGATTTACTCCATCACCATGTACATGTTTTCCGGTATGAACAACATCGCCTACATGCAAACCAACCCTCAAAAGTATTTTTCTTTCCGCAGGAACTACCTGGTTTCGTTCATACAAAGTTTTTTGAATTTCAATTGCACATTTTGCAGCATCCAATGCACTATCAAACTCTACAAAGAATGAATCACCAGCTGTTTCTATTTCTTTCCCGCTATGTTTAGGAAAAATCGAGCGGAGAATTTCCCTGTGCTCTTTAAGAAGCTTAAGAGCAAGCTCCTCATTCTTCTGCGTAAGCGCGCTGTAGCCGACCATATCGGTAAACATAATTGCAGATAGTTTTCGGAAATCTTTAGCCATAGCCTTTATAATTAAAGTTACTTTGTGCAATAATGGAATATTTGCCGCAAAGTTCCAAATAATCAGGATTTGCTATCTATAAATTGCTTGTTCAAAATTTTTGTTGAACTCAAATTAAAAGGCTTAAACATTAAACAATTCATCAATTCCAGTTTTATTAGAATAAAAATTAGATTTCTAGCGG
>CAYNUV010000297.1:0-4580 GCA_964400245.1 uncultured Ignavibacteriaceae bacterium | reverse complement strand
AATACTTCTTCAGAATTGATTAAAAGAGAAAAGCTGGCTGCACTCGGTAAAATGGCTGCTGTTCTTGCACACGAGATTAGAGCTCCTCTTACTTCAATAAAGATGAATGCAGATATAATTGCCGAAACAATGCATCTAAATAAAGATGAGAAAGAGAATTTTGATATAATTCAGACTGAAATAAACCGGCTGAACAATTTGGTGAAAGATGTTCTCCAGTTTTCACGCCAGATGGAATTGGAATACAGTAATGTTAATCTGTATGAACTAACAGAAAGCATAAGATACCAGCTGACTAAGGCATTTAATGAGAAGAATATTGCTTTCATAAATAAAACTAATAAAATTGAATTTGCGGCAGACGCTCATAAATTAAAACAGGTTTTCCTGAATTTAGTAAATAATTCAATTGAGGCAATAGACAATTACGGTGAAATAGAGATATCCTCAGCCATCGATGAAAAAATAAAAAAAATTATTATAAGTGTAAGAGATACTGGAAAGGGTATCAAACAGGAAGTGAAAATTTTTGAGCCATTCTTTACTACAAAATCATCCGGTACAGGATTGGGCTTATCTGTTGCTCAAAAAATAGTTGAGCAGCACAAAGGTACAATAAGACTTGTGTTATCAGCACCCGGCGAAACTATTTTTGAAATTGTTTTGCCTCTTACTGACATAAAATTTTTAAATTGATTTAATCATATTTCAAAAAAATGTTGAGTGAAAAAACCCGTTCCGACCTATCCCATGAGCGGGATTCTATCGGGAAATCCCCCCATGCTGGAAATAAGATATTAGTAATTGATGACGATGAATCAATTAGAAAGACTCTGACCAGTTATTTAAAGAAACTGAATTTTAATGTTTATTCTGCTGATAACGGGCTAGATGGAATTGAATTAGCAAGTATCGAACATCCCGATTTAGTATTAACCGATATCAAAATGCCGGGCGCAAATGGTTTTGAAGTGTTAACAAGAGTTAAAGAAATTGATGAGCATACTCATGTTATCATGATTACCGCTTTTGACGATATGCATAATACCGTTAAAGCAATGCAGCTTGGAGCTTATGATTATATAGAAAAACCTCTAGAGATTGAAAAACTTAAAATTACAATAAACCGTGCCTTAGAAAATAAAAAGATGAGTGAGCAGCTTGCATCATTTATCTCTGTCGAAGCAGAAGAATACCAATTGGAGAATACTTTAATTGGCAAAGCTCCTGCAATGAAAGACGTTTATAAAAAAATCGGGCAGACATCATCAAGCCGTGTAACTGTTCTTATTGAAGGAGAAAGTGGTACGGGTAAAGAGTTAGTTGCAAGAGCAATTCATTACAGCGGTATAACAAAGAACAAACCATTCGTTCCCGTTAACTGTACGGCGCTTACTGAGTCTCTTCTTGAAAGCGAATTGTTTGGTCATATGAAAGGAGCCTTTACAGGTTCTATCAGAGATAAAAAAGGGAAGTTTGAACTTGCCGATGAGGGTACAATTTTTCTGGATGAGATTTCAGAAATATCTCCAAACCTGCAGGTAAAGTTATTGAGAATTCTTCAGCAAAAAGAATTTGAAAGAGTAGGCGGTGAGGCTGTAATCCAAATGAAAGCCCGGATAATTGCTGCGACAAACAAGGATTTGAACCAGCTGGTGCGTGAAGGGAAATTCAGGGAAGATTTATATTTCAGATTAAAAGTTGTATCAATAAATTTACCACCGTTAAGAGAAAGAATAATAGACATTCCTTTGCTGGTTAGTCATCTTCTTACAAAAATAAATAATGAGCTGCATAAGCGTGTTACTAAAATACCTGATGATGTAATGGAAATGTTGAAGCAGTATTATTGGGTTGGAAATGTTCGTGAGCTTGAAAACACTTTAATACAGGCAGTCGTTCTCTCTAATGATGATGTTTTAAATAAGGAAAATATCCTGCTAAGAAAACCGGAACCTGCAGATATAAAGGAGGATGCTCTTCAATTTATAACTTTAGCTGAAAATGAAAAAAGACATATAAAAAAAGTTCTTGATGCGTTACATTGGGATAAAAATAAAGCGCATATGATATTGGGAATTTCTTTGCCTACTCTTTACAGCAAAATTGAGACTTATAAACTCTCTCCCTTTGAAAAGAAAGCCTGATTGAATATGGAAATAAATTTCAGCTCTATTATTAAACAGTATAAAGAGGACAAGGAATCAGTTTATAACACCTGGTTTATCAATAATGAGGACAGACTAAAAGCTTTTCGCTCCATTAGGCGAGGTGTAATGCAGGTTATTGAAGATATCAAACAAAAAAAATTTGGTAATGATTTTAAGGGGAGTTCGCTTGAATTTGTTCTTACTTGCATTACTGAACAGAAACAAGTTTTTGAAGGGGCGGCACATCCTTTTTACTGGAAACCAAAGTTGAGAATTCCTGATATTTACGAAAATGAAAATAATAAAATAACCTTTGGTCAATTCCTGGAAAATGTTCTCTGCGCTGCAAAAGAAGAGCAAGTAATTAAAGAAATAATCAAAATAGACTCCTTTAAAATTAAAGGTCTTGGTCCGGCAGTAGCCAGTATTTTATATTTTCTTCATCCGACAATTATCCCACCTTTTAATACAGCAATTATTAAGGGGTTCAATTATTTATTCAAAGATAAAAAGAAACTGGGCTCTTGGGAAGAATATTTAAAAATCAGGGAAGTAATAGTAGAAACTAATAAGAGGTATCAACAAGAATTTTCTCTTGATCTGGGAGCCTTTGCGGGATTGTTATATGAAATAGGAACACAAAGATTTTTAGTAGGAACAGATGAATATATTACTGATGATGAACGTAAAAAGTTAGAATCTCTTTTTCATAAACGACATAAAGAAATCATTGAAGAAAAGAAGGAAGAAAGCCTTCATTCCGAAATGCAATATCATTTACTTAGAATAGGGAAAGCTTTAGGATATGATGTCATTTGTGCGAGAAATGATATATCAAAATCATACAATGATTCAAACTTTTCATTTCTATGTTTGAAAACATTTCCGATTATTCAGGTAGATAAAGAGACTCTTAATACAATTCAATTGGTTGACGTTCTTTGGTTTAAAAAAGACACTAACAATATTGTTGGAGCTTTCGAAGTAGAAAAAAGTACAAGTATATATTCGGGGATTCTAAGACTAACAGATTTGGCTTACTCAATTGCAGACGGTGATGAAGTATTTTATATAATTATCCCCGACAGCAGGGAAAAAGATGTTATTTTACAGCTCAGCAGGCCTTCAATAAAAAAAATATCTATTCCTATAAAATATATTTTGTTTTCTGAATTGAGAGCAAATTGCGATGCAATATGCAGATTCGGTGATACACATTTTGTTATGGAAAAAATTGCAAAGTCTGCATGAAATACTGCATCTCCAATTTTAAGAACTTTAAAAAAAATTAAACTACTTAAAACACCAGATTCTTTAACATCAATTCAAACCGCAATTTAATGACCTTTCACAATGTTTCATCCTGGCATTAAACTTTCTTCCTAAAAAAGTAATAAAACAAAAGCTTCTGTCTCGCCAAGGCGGGATTCAAGAAGCAGAACATAGCAGAAGTAAAATTTCATTAAGAGGAGAGAAAATTATGAAAACACAATATGTAATTATCGTTAGCTTGCTTGCAGTCGTTTTACTGGTAGGCTGTGGGACAACAATTCCCGGTGGTTACAAGGGCCTCTATTCGGGTACTTTTGCCGGAGTTGATACAACAATTTATCCTAATGGATTCAAATGGGCAGTGGCTTGGAATGACATAATCTTATACGATGTACGATGGAAAACCGAGAGTGAGAATGTTGATATTCTATCTCTCGATGACCTCCATATGGCTGTTGAGGTTGCACTTCGTCTACGCCCAAAAGAAAGTGAACTTTATTACTTGCATACAGAAATTGGTCAGCAGTATTACGAGCAAGTGGTGCAGCAGCAATTCCGCTCTATATCGAGATCGGTGTTTGCTCAGTACAGATACACTGACATCCCCAAGAAAAGTCTCGAGATTCAAAATGCAATCTTAGCCCAGCTCGAAAAGAACCTTAAGGGCAAGCATCTTGAGTTGGATGCTGTAGAGATTAAACACGTAGAGTATCCATCGCAAGTAATGCAAGCTGCAGATCTAAAGCTCGCAACTGAGCAGAAGCTAATGCAAAAGGATTTCGAGACTAAGATTGCTGAAAAAGATGCTGCCATCAAAATCATCGAGGCACAAGGTCAGCAGACTGCTCAAAGGATAATTGACAGCACACTTACTCCAACTTATCTACAGTATCGCGCTCTTGATATCCAGAAGGCATTGGTAAATAGCAGCAATACTTCTTTCTATTTCGTACCGATTGGCAGCAATGGTCTTCCAATTATACTGGAAACGGGCATGAAGAAATAAACAAGCTTGGGTGGAATACCGTAGGTGTAATCATGAAAAAAGGGTTGCGCCTACGCAATATATTTTTCAGAAATTATTTGAACGGCAAAAAAGAAAGCTATAAGGAAATATTTTTTATTCATAGCAATACTAACTGCTTTATTTTTTGCTGC
>CAYNUV010000296.1:0-4586 GCA_964400245.1 uncultured Ignavibacteriaceae bacterium | reverse complement strand
AATTGAACTCCTTTCTTATTAAAATTTTTATTGGGAAATAGATGCTTCAATATTAAAAATTTAACAGAATCATCAAAATAAAAATCCGGCACTCATACTTACATCACTTTTAAATATATAGTGTGCAAGATGAGGTTTTCATTTTAAATTCTCTTCCATCATTTCTTTAACTCCCTGCTTTCCCCCTTTTGTTATCTAAAGAATCTGATAAACTAAAACCGGTAACGCAATGTAATATTTAAGTGGGAATCTTGAGCGATCTTTTATTTCGGTATATGGAATAATATACACTTTTGTCTCCTTTTGATATTAAATCCGGAAGTTTTGCAACTATAAGGGAAAAATTTTCTTCGTTTTATGATGGAATTTAAATAATTCTTTTCTTAAAGTAAGGAACAGGAATTGAATGTTCTTAACCAAGTATTCTTAATTAAGAAATGAAAGGATAAAATAATGGTTAAGAAATACATGTTTACGCATATAATTTCGATTCTGCTTCTCATTTCTCCCTTATATTATTCCCAGGGGAAAGCAGTCTATAAAAAACCTATTTCTTCTTCAAAGGAAAAAATCGAGTATTATTATAATAAAGAAGAATTAAAAAAAGCCGACAATTCTAAAAAAGAGTTTAAGAAACTCTCTCGTAATAAAAAGGGAATTGAAACCTACGAAGAAACAGAAAAAGGATACGATTTTGATAAAAAGAATTTTATTAATTACACAACCAAATCCAGAAATTATTTTAAGATAGAAGAAGATGGAAATACATTATGGAATGGCAAGCATTGGGATTTCGGTGATTACCCGCTTAAGGTTTATGTAAAGAAATCAACTTCAAAAAACTTCAAGAGCAAATATTCAGATTATGTTGATTATGCATTCAAAGTATGGGAAGCTTCCGATGAACGTATAAAGTTTGTACATACGAAATCATCATCAAACGCAGATATTATTATTACTTTTGAAACCAACCTGATGGAAAAATATAACGAAAATTATCTTGGTCTTACTGATTATGAGTTGGGAAATAACAACAATATTACTCGTTCATTTGTTGAGATAAGCTTATTAAAATTTGATGATAAAAAAATATCTGACGGAGAAATCAAATCAACTATTATTCATGAACTTGGCCATGCTCTTGGTCTTGGGCACAGTAAAAACTACGCAGATCTTATGTATCCTTATATAAGTGAAGATTCAAGCGATAAGCTTAACTTCGTAGAACTTTCAACAGGCGATATGGAAGCAATAAGATCGGCAGTTAATCTTGGGAATAATAATTACTCCAAAAAATAAACTACTTCATAAGTTTTATTTTTATTGAATCTTTTAGGATATTTTTTAGAAGTAATTCCAGTCTAATTCACTTCAGGGATAAAACCTGATCCCAACAGCAGCATCGGCAGCCGAACCAAAATTGGGAACTATTGCAATCAGAACTCCAAGTTCAACAAATATTTCAAGTGGTGTTTGCCTCGGAACAATATTGAGTCCAAAAATACCTCTTCCTGCCAAACCAACTTCGTTATTTGTTCGTATAAATTTTTTTTTGTACCAAAAACCATCACCTTCACCAAAGCCTATAACTCCACCCGGACCAGCATAAAGATTTACTATATCGGATTCAAAGGCATCAAAATGCCATAAATAATCAATACCTATCCTCGGACTTCCAAAGAAAGAAGCACCGAGACTGAATGCTAAAGCGTTTTCTCTGTTTAGCCATAGCTTAATTGTTCCGCCTGTAGGATCTCCAAGCATAATACCAAATCCAAATGTATTTCCCTTCGGTGCAAACTGAGCTTTTGTTGAAGTTAAACCGGTTATAAAAAATATAATCATTACAAACAAAAATATTTTTTTAAACATAAAACCTCCTTTTACTTAACAATACTTATAAGCCTTTAAAAGATTGTTTAAGATAAAACAATTCCTGATTATGTTTCAATCAAAGTGATTTGTTGAACTTGGTTTGTGAAATCAGTCACTGTGAGAAAAGAGAAAATCAACAACATTGACACAGGTCATACAAATTTTAAATGAAATTCAATTCAAATCATTTAAAATCTCTTTTAGCTTTATAAGATTTGCTTCCCAATTATTCTTCTTTGCTCTTTCTTTTTCAACAACTTCAGGTGCGGCATTCATAACAAATTTTTCGTTTGATAATTTTTTGTCAATACCAATCAATGAATCTTCGAGCCTTGTGATTTCTTTCTGTAACCTGTTCCGTTCAACATCAAGATCAATCAATCCTTCAAGTGGAACAAATATTTCCGTTTCTTTAACAACAGCAGAAACACTTGCTTTAGGTTTGGAAAGATTTTTATCAACCTTAATTTCAGCAACTTTTGCCAGCTTCTTTATATAATCAATTTGATGAGCAGCTACCTCTGAAGATTTGATAAAAGCATTAACTTGTTTCGATGGAGGTATGTTCATTTCTCCACGGATGTTTCTTAAAGCTGTTATTACATCCTGAACGAACTCCATTTCCTTTTCTGCAGATTGATTTATTTTTAAAGCATCATACTCAGGATATTTAGAAGTTGAAATACTCTCCCTGGTTTTCCTATCGCCTATCAATTGCCATAACTCTTCTGTAATAAATGGCATAAACGGATGAACAATCTTCAGCAGGTTATCAAAGTTTTTTAATGCTCTTGTAAGGACTGCTGATTTCATCTCCCCGATAGAATCGGGACTTGCAGTATCACTCCCCGAATAAATTCTGTTCTTCATCAATTCGATATACCAATCGCAGAAATCATTCCACACATAAGAATAAATTATTTTAGTTGCATTGTTAATTTCAAACTTCCTCATTGCTTCACTAAGCTGCGTGAGAGTTTGATTAAATCTTGAGTTAATCCATTCATCTGAAAAATCAATATGCTTATCTATAAGGCTTTCATCAACCTTAATATTCTCAGTATTCATAAGAAGGAACCTTCCCGCATTCCAGATCTTGTTGGCAAAGTTTCTTCCAAACTCACATTTATCTGTTGAAAAAAGAACATCCTGCCCAAGCGGAGCCAGGTAAATAATTGTAAACCGTAAAGCATCAGCTCCATAATCACGGATTACGTCAAGAGGATCAGGAGAGTTGCCGAGAGATTTGCTCATCTTTCTTCCCTGCACATCTCTTATAATGCTTGTGAAGTAAACATCCCGGAAAGGAATATCTTTTTTAAAATGAAGTCCGGCCATTATCATCCTTGCAACCCAGAAGAAAATAATATCCGGTGCAGTGACAAGTGTATTCGTTGGGTAATAATATTTTTGTTCTTCCTCGGTTTTGAAAACATCATAAGCCCAAAGCCAGCTCGATGCCCAGGTATCAAGAACATCTTCATCCTGTTTAAGATTTTTAGAACCACAATGCGGACATTTTTCAGGAGGATCAACTGATACAATTGGTTCTTTACATTCAAGCTTGCAATGATCATCTCCAATACAATACCAGACAGGAATTCTGTGTCCCCACCAAAGCTGACGTGAAATGCACCAATCTTTTATATTGCCCATCCAATGGTCGTAAGTCTTTACCCAATGAGAAGGATAGAATTTAATTTTCCCAGCATTTAGAACTTCAAGAGCAGGCTGTGAAAGTTCCTGCATTTTCATAAACCATTGCTCTGAAAGATAAGGTTCAATTGGTACACCACCGCGTTCAGAGTAGCCAATGCTTGTTTGGTAGTCTTCCGTTTTTACAAGCAAACCAAGCTTTTCAAATTTCTCTACAATTTTTTTCCTGACAGCAAACCTGTCCATTTGTTTTAGGTCTTCAGGAACATTTCCGTTTGTTGTTGCATCCTCATTAAAGATATTAATTATCTCAAGATTATGTCTTAGTCCCATTGCATAGTCATTAACATCATGAGCGGGAGTTACTTTAACTGCACCTGTTCCGAAGTCTTTATCAACATATTCATCGGCAAATATTGGAATCTCCCTGCCAACAATTGGGAGAATAACTTTTTTACCTATAAGATTTTTATATCTCTCGTCTTCAGGATTAACTGCAATGCCTGTATCTCCAAGCATTGTTTCAGGACGCGTTGTTGCAACTGTAATAAATTCATCCGTTCCTTTAACAGGATATTTTAAATACCAGAGCTTGCTGTTAACAGTTCTGTAAATAACCTCTTCATCAGAGATTGCGGAACGTGAAGCGGGATCCCAATTAACCATCCTGTAGCCGCGGTATATTTTTCTTTCTTTGTATAAAGCAACAAAAGTTTCAATCACTTTTTCATAATAATGATCGTCCATTGTAAAACGTTCGCGGTGCCAGTCGCAGCTTACTCCAAGTTTCTTAAGCTGCTGAATTATTATCCCGCCATATTTTTCTTTCCACTCCAGGCAATATTTTAAAAACTCTTCTCTTCCGATTTCTTTTTTATCAATTCCATTCTCTTTAAGAAAAGCAACAACCTTAGCTTCTGTAGCAATTGAAGCGTGATCAGTTCCAGGAACCCAGCAGGCATTGTAGCCTTGCATTCTTTTGGTGCGGATGAGAATATCCTGGATAGTATTGTTAAGAATATGCCCCATTGTTAAGCTGCCGGTTATATTTGGCG
>CAYNUV010000295.1:0-4597 GCA_964400245.1 uncultured Ignavibacteriaceae bacterium | reverse complement strand
ATTGGAATACTGGACGGCTGCCGGTGTACTTATTGTTCACGCTGCAATTGCTTATTCAGATACTTTATGTATAAAACTGGCAGGAGTTAAAAGCATTGGTGAGGATCATGAGGAAGCTGTAAACTTATTAGAAAATTCCGTTGCCGAAGGTGAAGAAAAATCCAAAGCAATAAACCAGCTCAGAAGATTAATTGAGGAAAAAACAAAAGTATCTTACTTAGGTGAATTGTATTCTTCTTCTCAAACTAAAGAAATGTGGAAGAGATTAGAGAGGTTCAGAAAATGGGCTAAAGAAATTTTGATGAGGTAATTATTGGAATATATTCTTCACATAATAATTCTCATCTGCATTTATACTATTCTTTCTTTTTCACTTAATTTATTAGTTGGACATTGTTAACAAATCTTTTCTCTTTTTATTTTCTCAAAACTTAAAGAAATAAAATCAGAAATACTATAAACGAAATTGTTGAAGGTATGCTATTGAAAGAGGGCAATATTTTAATCTTTACAGCGGAGTTTCTACTCCGATAAAAGCCGTGCCGGAGGGGATAACTTACTTCATTGAAAAGATATCAATACAAATGAAAAGTATAAAATATAAATAAACTCCCCTCCACCGGAGGGGTTTGGGGTGGGTAAATTTTAGATTTATTGCAGCATCTTCTACTTCTTTTTTTACGGCGGTAGTACATATAATAATAATTAATAAATTTGGGATTCCATCCCTTCGGGAAAAGACTATAAAAGATCATTTATAGTCAAATCAGCATCCTTCATTATTTGACGCAATAGTCCTTTTCCAAGGTCTCTTTTTCCATGTACGGGAACGGTGGTTCTTCTTCCGTTGGGTGTATAAAAATTGCGTGACTTCCTGATTGTCTTTCTAAAATAAATCCTTTCTTCTTAAGTATTGATATAATATGGCGTGAAGTAAGAGACGGTATTTTCGGGCTCATACCGCTATGCGTATTTTTGTAGCGGATACTTCCTTGTTTATTGGTTCATTATTTTTTATCCTGCTTTCTAAATGCAGGCGTATTGCATCTTTAATTAATTCCCTGGCTTCTTTTTCTGTTTCTCCCTCTGTATAACATCCCTGTAAACCCGGACAGATTGCCAAAAAACGTCCATCTTCATCTTTTTCTATTACAACCGTAAATTCATATGGTTTCATATTCGTACTCCTTATATTTAATTAGCTTAATAAACAAACCCACAAAAGAATCTTCAACTATGAAAAGAATTTTAACTCCTTTACTTACAGGGGAAAATATCTAAATATCTTTTGAAAGTAAATTCAGTATTTGTTGATGATATTTTGAGTTAATAATATTTTACGGCGGTAGTACATTTAATTGTCTAATGAAAAAACATACCGGAATTTATAATTTTTTATACAAAGATTTAATTTTACTTCTCTGTCACAAAGTGATTCGTGACAGCCCGGCAAAAAAAGATGTAAAGACGATGCTTTACCGTACGCTCTCCTTTTTATTTGCCCGGTTGCTCGCCTTTGGTTTTGAAAACGGTTCTATTCGAAAACTAATATCTCAAATAATTTGTAAATCTTCCCCAATAATATCTGGCAACATCTTTTGCCGAAGCATGTTTCAAATCTATATTTTCAATCCCTTCAATATGACCAAAGGACATACCAAGAATATCAAAGTAAATTTCTATCCCGTCATCTGTTATTCTTGCACTATCATTCATTGAGTTATCATTATTTATATCTAATCCTCTGGTTCCTTCTGAAAAAGAGATGCTGTTTTCTCCTCCCGACATACCACCGATCCATATTTTACACTGGGCTTTAATTTCACTTTCAATATACACTGTCGCAACAAACTTTGAGGACGTAATTTGTTCAAGCTCTGCTTCTATATGTGCATTTGATTTTTTTAATTTCGATAATCCGTTTTGAAAATAATCTCTTATCTCATTAAATGATGATTTAAGAAATTCCTTCTTTTCTAAACCCGAAATTGTTCTTTTGATTTTGGGTATATGTATTGGGTCTTCATCTTTGTTATCATCATCTGATATTTTATTAACTGTTTTTTTAACATTTAACTTCTTTAATGTAATACTGCAAATTTCTTTTGGTGTTTTCTTCCTTCCGTCCAAATAACCTGTTGTAGGTCTAATACCTGGAATTTCAGTATCATCTAATTTTATTGGAAGTATATATTCTTCATTTTGTTGAAATGCCCTGGCTTGTGCACTTTCCCTCTCGTGGTTTGACCATAATTTTTTTGCATAATGTCTTGATAAAACCATTAAACAGAATTTGGCTTCTTTGCAGTATATATTATCTAAATAAACATATAAATTTTTTCCTTACGCATTTGTTAAAATTCTGATTAAAATATGAAACTAATTTTAAGATTACCCTAGTCCTCTATAGTTTCTGTATATCCACCTGTAGATAAAATTATTTCATCGTGAAGAATCTTAATACTTTGTAAGGCTGAATTACAAACATTACACAATAAACTTATATATTTTGAAGATTCTATTTTTTGCTTTTGACGGGAATCTAAATGCATTATGGAATTACGTATTCTATTAAGAAAACTAATATCGGCAATTAGTGCTTGTCTAAGTTTTCCAGAGTTAGCTAATTCTTTACCCATTTCCTCATACTGTGACCACTTAATAAAAAATTCAATACATTGACCAAAAGTGAATCGAGAAATATTACTTGATTCTATTTTTAGTTTATCCTTTGCTTGTTTTCCATCTCCTGAAAATTCATATTTTACTATACGCCAGACTGAGATTCTCATTATATATTCAACAACCGGAACAAAAAGTGGAATTGCCCTTTCTATTGGTTCAATTTTTTCTGTAATAAATCCTTCTGTTAAATATAGAGTTGCAAGATTAATATTTGAAGCAAATTTTTCCGGCAATCCATTTTCAGTTAAAGAAATGATCTCATTCGCTTCAAACCAAATTTTGAATAAATCATGTCTTTTTGTTTTTGATAATGTAAGATATTGTGTACGCAGTATATCTGCATTTGGACCAGTTAGAATATATTGTCCCTCTAAATTCCTAAATTCTTCTTCTAAGTCAGTTGGCCCCAAAAGAATTATAGATTCAGTCCTCCTTTTAGATATCATAGCTCCAGGTGTTTCAATTGATTTTGCAATTATAAAAGACCAGCTTTCCAATACTCTTTCATTGGGTGCTAAATCTGCAATTATATCAGTTATTCTATCCAGTTGTTCATTTGAAGCAACTCTAAGCTCAAGGAATAAATCTGCATCACCACTTCCTTTAACAGAGAAGGCTGAAGCAATATATGGTGAAAGCCGAGTATCAGAAATAATAGTCTTAAGTACCTTATTTTTTGCATCTGAAAGATAACGTCTGCTTACTAAACGCACTGCACATATTGCTCTGACTCTATGTGTTTTAGTCCAATCCTCCATTACTATCCAATCAAGAAGAATTTTTGCTTTATTTAATTCCTGTATTTCCTCTGAAGTCTCTGTTTCAGGTAGTTCATAAAACTTCTGTATAAAATCTAATGTTGCAACAGAAATTTTCTTAGTATATGATTTATTAATAACAGGTATTTCCCTTCCAAATAGTCGTTCAATAATATCAAGCTCATATTGATCCACGCGAAATTGAGAACGTTTCAATTCTTGTTCTAAATTATCTGCCTCACTTATTGTTAAAGATAAAATAAGAATAGCATCATCCCTTCCATAAATGTGATAATATGCGACACGACCCGGTACATCAGCCAATTGTTTCTGAAGTAATTCGTGTTTACCACCTCCTGTATCAATAATAAATACAAATAATTTTCTCTCCATAAAATTTTGAGCATATAAGGGATTAGGCAAAATACCCCATGAAAAGGTCTCTTTTAAAATGGAATCAATATTAGGAATAGGAAATTCAAATGATGAAATAGAAGTGGTACATTTATAAAAAGGATCTTTTTGGAGTTTTACAGCACAATTTTGGAGATACCAAACAATTAAAGTTTTGAAAGCATCTTGAGGTATTATACTTACCTGAGAATTTGTTATACTCTTTTCAACTTTAATATTTCCTCTAATTACAATGGGTGAGCTAAATTCTCCAATGAATGTAGGATTTTGTTTTCCCTCAGAACGTGTATTTGTACGTTCATGAAGCTCATTAAATATTCCAGATAACTTGATTTCATAAGGCGCTTTATTGAGAAGTTCCTTACATAAGTTTAAAAATTCAAAGGTAAAGATACCATGTTCTAAATCCTTTTTTTCTAATGCTATTTCTTCACCACTACATGCTGTTAAAATAATTTTACCTTTTCCAGTCATGGAATTAAATAATCCTCTTATTTGATCTTCCTTTGGTAGAGAACGCGATGTTGATGATGGGGCAATTGTTCTAACAAATTCGTTTGCTCGTCCACTAAAGCAGGCATCAAGAACAACTAATACATTATTACATCTTAATCTACTTAATGAGTCTCTTAAATGCATTTTCATAGAAATTGCTGAATCTCTTAAAAATTCATAAATAGTATCATAAGAAATTAAAAATCCATCCAAACCATCAACTTGTGTTTCTGCTAAAGGATCTG
>CAYNUV010000294.1:0-4618 GCA_964400245.1 uncultured Ignavibacteriaceae bacterium | reverse complement strand
ATGTGTTAAGAGAGCAGGTTTCACAGGGAGCTATAAAACCTCTTCTTTCACAAATCTTTAGAAAGCTGCCGGAAAATAAAGTAGCAAAGGATACTTCGTGGACAGTTTCTCAACCTCCTGCCCCATTTTTAATTTTTACTCTTACGAATGATAACATTTATAAAATAAATTCTTTAGAAAAATATAAAGAAAATAAAGTGGCAGTAATTAATGCAGAACTAAAAACAGAAATCAGCGGAAATACTGATTTAACAGAGGGAGGCGTTACCTATAAATTCACCAAACCTGTTTCTGAAGCAAGCGGCAAGATTTATTTTAATGTTGATAAAGGCTGCGTTCAGAAATCGAGAATAAAAAGCAGGCTTTCGGTTTCTTTCACAATGGAAGGTGACACACCAACAGGCAAGCAAAAAGGTTCACAAACTCAGATACTTGAATACACAAACATTGTAGAACTACTTTAGTTTTAGAAGTAGTGGTTAGCTTACTTCAGTAACCACTACTTTAATTCCTTCTACTTTTATTACTTTTATTTTCTTTCCTCTTTCAATATACCGCCACTCTGTAACAACATCATATCTTTTGTTATTTATTTCTGCTGAACCTGATGGTCTTAAATCTGTAAGAGCTATTCCTTCTGTTCCTATTAATTCTTTTTCAGAAGGATAAGAGACAAATCCTTTCTCGGCAGTTTCTGCTTCTGCAAGAATAAACTTACTAAAAAAAGTACTTTTGGGGAGAAACTTTGCAACAAGTAATATCAGAATAAATGAACCTACTAAAGCTACAGCGAGCTGAATAATTGCGGTTCCTATAATATCAAAATCAAATAATTCCAATCCCCCGATAAGAGCAAGAAAGATAGAAACAATAATCAGGATTATCCCGCTAATACCTGCAAAACCAAAACCGGGGATTACAAATATCTCAACAGCTATTAAAACTATCCCGGCAATGAACAACAATATCTCTATAACAGAAGCAAGCTCAAGTATATAAGAAGAACCAAAAAATAATGCAAGAGCAACTAAACCGGCAGTACCCGGTACTCCCCAGCCCGGAGTTTTAACCTCAGCCATCAAACCAAAAAAGCCAATCATAATAAGTATAGTTGAAACGATAGGATTGTTGAGAAACTTAACTATATCTTCCGCCCAGTTAGAATGTACTGTAATAATTTTTGCACCTTTAAGATTAAAACTTGCAAGTACCTCATTAATATTATAAGCTGTTGTATCCGCTATATGATATTTTAATGCTTCTTCTGAAGTGAGAGTTATAAGAGTTGTACTGTCATCAAGGCCTTTTATAACAATTCTTTCATCAACCATTCCTTGAGCTATATCAGTTCTTCTTCCATTCCGTTCTGCAGTAGAGCGCATTTCAGATCTCATGTATGATTGATATTTTTCACTAAGCTTTTCTCCCGTCTCACCAACAACTGTTGCAGCACCAATTGAACTACCGGGAACCATGACAATTTTATTGCAGGATAAAGCGATTAAAGCTCCCGCAGAAATTGCCCTGTTATTAATAAAAGCAATTGTAAGAATATCACTTGAAAGAATCGCATCCTTAATTTGAGTTGCGGCATCAACCCTGCCGCCGAAAGTATTTATCTTAAAAATTATTGCATCAGCGTTTACATCATTTGCTTCTTTAACCACACGGCTTATATAAGGAGCCATACCGAGATCAATTTCAGCATCAATCTCAGCATAATAAACTTTTTTGTTCTGGGAAATAATTTGAGAGCTTATAAGAAGTAATAGCAAAAGATTTAAAAACACTCTTTTCAAATTTCAATCCCTTAAATTTTATTTATTAAAAATAAATAAGATGAAAAATTCAAAATATTAAAAATATTTATTTGTATTAATCTTTCAATCTTTAAATTTTTTAATCTTGAAAATCATTGCAATATTAAATGTCCCATTTTATCTCTTTTGGTTTTCAGATATTTCTCATTATCTGATGTTGGAGGCATTTCAATCGGGACACGTTCAACAATTTCTAATCCATATCCCTGCAAGCCAACAACTTTTTTAGGATTGTTGGTTAACAATCGTATCTTCCTTACACCAAGATCAAGAAGAATCTGCGCACCAATACCATAATCACGTACATCGGCTTTAAATCCTAAAAACTCATTTGCCTCGACAGTATCTTTACCTTCTTCCTGCAATTTATAAGCCAGTATCTTATTTGTTAAACCGATTCCTCTTCCCTCCTGCCTCATGTAAACAAGCACACCCTTTCCTTCCTGTTCAATCTGGTTTAATGCAGCATTAAGCTGATCGTGGCAGTCGCATCTTAAAGAATGAAAAACATCTCCTGTTAGACATTCAGAGTGCATTCTTACAAGAACAGGTTCTTCAGATTTTATTTCTCCTTTAACCAAAGCCACTTGCTTCTTTTTATCAAGTGAACTCTGATATAAATGCAAAATGAATTTGCCATGCTTTGTCGGAAAGTTCACATCAGTTATTTTTTTAATAAGCTTTTCCTTTTGTAACCTGTAACTAATTATATCCTTAACCGTAATTATTTTTAGCCCAAACTTTTCAGCAATTTTAAGAAGCTCGGGAACTCTTGCCATCTCGCCAGTTTCTGAAAGTATTTCACATAAAACACCGGCAGGCTGAAGACTTGCGAGCCTACATAAATCAACAGCAGCTTCGGTATGACCTGCTCTTCTTAAAACACCTTCATCAAATGCACGAAGTGGAAATATATGTCCAGGTCTTGCAAAATCGGATGCTCTTGAATTTCCGTCAATCAACTTTTTTATAGTTAATGCTCTGTCTGTTGCTGAAATTCCTGTAGTCGTTCCTTCAATTACGTCAACAGTAACTGTAAACTGTGTACCATGAAGAGCAGAATTATTATCAACCATAAGAGGAAGACCTAAATCATCGAGCCTTTTGCCATTGAGTGCAACACAAAGCATTCCTTTTCCATAAGTAACCATGAAGTTTATAATATCGGGAGTAACGTATTCTGCAGAGCATACGAAGTCTCCTTCATTCTCCCGGTCTTCATCATCAACAACAATAATGACTTTACCGTTTTTTATTTCTTCAACCGCTTCTTCAACTTTGCAAAACATTTTTGTATCCAAATGCTGATTAGAAATATTAAGACTTATCTTCCTTTGTTGAAAGCACAGCCGATATTGCCGACCGTTCAACTTTTACTTTTACATTATCGCTTATTGCGAGAAGAACTGTTTTATCTTCAATGCCTGCAACAACGCCATGCAGACCGCCGCTGGTTACTACTTTGTCTCCCTTTTCTACATTAGATAACATCTTTTCTCTTTCCTTTGCACGCTTTCGCTGCGGCCTTATTATCATAAAATAAAAAATCAAAAAGATAGCTCCAAACATTATTACTGTGCTTACAAGGCTGCCGCTGCCGCCATCAGATGAAGGCGCCATTAATATTAAATTTAACAAGTTATTCCTCCGTGCTTATTTTATTATTTAATGAAATTCTTTTGACAATTTCAGATTTCCACTCAGAAAAATTTCCTTCAGTTATTTTTTCTCTCGCGGTTCTCATCAAGCTTAAATAAAAACTAAGGTTATGAATGCTAGCCAGTTCAAGAGCGAGAATTTCTCCTGCTATAAACAAATGTCTCAAATATGCTTTTGAAAAATTTGTACAACTATAACAATTACAATTTTCATCTATCATGGAAAAATCATCTTTATACTTTGCATTCCTCATAGATAAAACTCCGGCAGAAGTAAAAAGATATGCATTGCGTCCGTTTCTTGTCGGCATAACACAATCAAACATATCAACACCTCTTTCAATTGCTTCAAGGAGATTCTCAGGTCTTCCAACACCCATCAGGTATCTTGGTTTATCTTCAGGCATTAGTGCTGTTGTGAAATCAACAGTATCATACATTATCTCAACAGGTTCTCCAACAGCAAGTCCGCCAATTGCATATCCATCAAAATCCATTTTGATAAGATCGGCTGCAGATAATTCCCTGAGATCTTTATAAACACTTCCTTGTATTATTCCAAATATAAACTGCTTGTGTCCATAAAGAGGAAAAGATTTTTCAAAAGCTTCTTTACTCAGTGCAGCCCAGCTTGAAGTTAGTTTGGCAGAGTTAAGCGCATATTCATATTCACAGGGATAAGGAGTACATTCATCAAGAACCATCATTATATCCGAGCCGATGCTTCCCTGAATTCCAACAACTTTTTCCGGCGAAAAGAAATGGACACTGCCATCAAGATGAGATCTGAACTCAACTCCTTCAGGTTTAACTTTTCTTAACTCCGAAAGGCTAAACACCTGGAAGCCGCCGCTGTCAGTCAGAATTGGTTTTTGCCAATTCATAAACCTGTGCAGACCGCCGGCATTTTCCAGAACTTCGGTTCCGGGCCTTAAGTAAAGATGATAAGTATTTGAAAGAACAATCTGGGTTTTAATTTCCTCTAAGTATTTCTGATTAACAGCTTTAACTGTACCCTGCGTTCCGACCGGCATAAAAGCTGGAGTTTCAACAACTCCGTGATCAGTTTCAAAAAAACCGGCTCTCGCCTTTTTATCCTTAGAAGTAACAGAAAACTTAAGCAAAATTACCCATTAAAGG
>CAYNUV010000293.1:0-4633 GCA_964400245.1 uncultured Ignavibacteriaceae bacterium | reverse complement strand
GGGCTCATAACCCGAAGGTTGTAGGTTCAAGTCCTGCCCCCGCTACAAATCTGAAAGCCGAGTTTATCTCGGCTTTTTTATTTTTAAGACTATGAAATATTTAAATAATTAAAAGTATTGTGGATTTTTAAATATATTTGAATGATCAAAGATTTAGATTTACATTAAAAACACCATAACAATAATATTAAGTTCTGATAAAATCTAAGAAATTCTTCCCATCATTAGTTATTCCTATCCAATCCCATGCATCTGTGAGTGTTCTACGTTCTTTTCGAGGAGACTTTCCTTTAATAATTAAATTTTTTAATTCAAGGTCTTTACATATTTGTGTGAAAAGATTTTCTTCAATTTTTACAAGATTTTTATTTATACTTAAGTATTCGGGTATATAATTAGAATATATTCCATCAAGAGATATATTTCCCTTTCTGGTTATGGCAAAATGTTCTAATATCGATAAATGCAATGAAGTCATTGAATCTATATAATTAACAAACAAGAATTTAGAATTCTCCTCCAAGTCTATCATAATTACAGTATTAAGTAAGGCGTTTTTTAATGCTTCAATTTTTTGCTTTTGGTGTGTTTGAACTGCAATTCTTGAGCATTGCGCAAAAGCTGATTGAAATATGTCATTATTAATTAAGTTTTCCGGTTTAAAGTCATCCCTGATTGTTTCATTTTTTTTACATTCTTCAGCGATTATTTCCATCCAATTCAACATTCTTTTTTGAAAAGGGGGTTTAATTACTACTTGATAGAATTCAGCAAATGGAGGAGCTACAGATAATGCCGCTTTTGTTAATTTATAGCTTACATCCCATATATCTTCTTTGGGTGGAGTAAATCTATCATCCTTTATATCATTCACTTAACACCTCGTAATTTAAAAAATGAAATGGAAAAACTTACCAGTTTCATCTTAAAAAGTAAACCGCATTTTATATAAAGCTTTCTTATTTTTAATATATGAAATATTTTTACTAATCATAGAAAAGCAATAATTATGAAAAGTTTGTTTTTAGTTTCTCTTTTGTTTCTGCAAATCTGTAACTACCAGATGCCAGCCCAAAATCTGAGTTATAAAATAAACTCTCCTGATAATTCAATAGAAGTAGATTTCCTTCTCTCTGAAAAAGGAGAACCCGGGTATATTATAAACTTCAACGATAAAACAGTTATTGATTCTTCTTTCTTCAGCTTTGATTTCAAAGACCAGAGACCATTTAGTTCTGGTTTGGTAGTTAATAATACAACTACTTCTTCATTTGATGAAATATGGGAAACAGTTTGGGGAGAACAAAAATATATTCGCAATAATTATAATGAATTAAAAATTGAGCTTGAAGAGAAGGATGATCCAAAAAGAAAATGTTTTATTGTATTTAGAGTTTTTAATGATGGAGTTGGTTTCAGATATGAATTCCCTGAACAGGAAAATCTTAAAAATGTTGTAATTATGGACGAGAATACTCAATTCAATTTAACCGATGATCATACTTGTTGGTGGACTCCAGGAGATTGGGATATCACGGAACATCTTTATAATACAACCCGAATTTCTGAAATAGATGCTTTATCAAAACGAAATCATCCTAATCTTGCACAAACTTATATCCCGGAAAATGCTGTCAACACTCCGGTAACAATGAAAACCGATGATGGAGTTTATATCTGCATACTTGAAGCTAACCTGACGGATTATTCGAGCATCACTTTAAAAGTTGATAAAGAAAATCTCCTCCTTCAAAGTGAGCTTGTCGGAAATGATACCGGGATAAAAGTAAAAACCAAAACCCCTTTTGTTACACCCTGGAGATTAATATTAATTGGAGATGAAGCTAAAGATTTAGTTGAATCAAGAACAATTCTGAATCTGAATGAACCTAATAAACTTGAAGATGTATCATGGATAAAGCCGACAAAATATGTGGGCATCTGGTGGGAAATGCATCTTGGTAAAAGTACCTGGGATATGGCAAGCGGGAAACATGGTGCAACAACAGAAAATGTAAAACGATTCATAGATTTTGCCTCTGAGAACGGAATAAAAGCTTTGCTTGTTGAAGGTTGGAATACAGGCTGGGAGAGATGGATTGGTTTTGAAGATCGGGAAGGTGTTTTTGATTTTGTTACCCCTTATGCTGATTATAATCTTGATGAAGTTGTAAGATATGCAAAAGAAAAAGGTGTTAATATGATTATGCATCATGAAACTTCCTCAGCAGTAAGAACTTATGAGAAGCAGATGGATACAGCATTTGCTCTTTGTAAAAGCCTCGGAATACATGCCATAAAAACAGGATATGTGGGTAAGGTAATTCCTAAAGGTGAATATCATCATGGGCAATGGATGATTAATCATTACGGAAAAGTTGTAGAGAAGGCAGCTCAAGACGAAATAATGGTGGATGTTCACGAACCGGTTACTCCTACTGGTTTAAGAAGAACTTATCCCAATCTAATGAGTGGAGAAGGATTGAGAGGACAGGAATTTAATGCATGGGCTACAGACGGAGGTAATCCTCCCGAACATTTAACAATTATTCCTTTTACCAGAATGCTTGCGGGTCCTATTGATTATACTCCGGGAATATTTGATATAAAATTTGATAAGTATAAAGGTAAAAACCAGGTTAACACAACTTTAGCCCAACAGCTTGCTTTATATGTAGTTATTTATAGCCCGGTTCAAATGGCAGCAGATCTTCTGGAAAATTATGAAGGACACCCGGCATTTCAGTTCATAAGAGATGTTGGTGTTGATTGGGATACTTCAATTGTTATTAATGGAGAGATTGGGGATTTCATAACAATTGCCCGCAAAGAAAGAAACACTAATAAATGGTTTCTTGGAAGCGTTACAGATGAAAATAAGAGAACACTGGAAATCAAATTAAATTTTCTTGATGAAGGGAAACAATACCGTGCAATAATTTACTCTGATGATGAAAATTCTCACTGGGACAAAAATCCAACATCTTATAAAATAGAAAACTTTACTGTTGATAATACAACAAGTTTAACTTTACAATTAGCTCCTGGTGGAGGAACAGCAATAAGTTTTATTCCTGTAACGGATAAAGAATAAATTCTTCTCAATTAAAAAAATTTGCCGGAAGAATTTTAGTAACAGGGTAAATACTAAAAAAATCCAATATCCAAAAAATTGTAACTATACCCAGCAATGTATTAATGATTACTTTTATTACTGTTTGGGGTTTAAGCAGCCAGGCAATAGCATAAAGAATTCCTATTATAGTAACTGCCACAATTTTCCCATCTATTATACTCATAATACCTCCTCAAATATTTTGAGCTTTCCACATAAACTCAGGACAACAGAAAAAAATAATTTTTTAATTAAAGAGTTCTACGTCGTCAAAAATAAAATTCATCGGATCTTGTTTGATTCCATTATGTTCGACTTCATAGTGAAGATGAGGACCGGTTGATAAACCTGTATTACCGGTTATTGCAATAGGATCTTTCCGTTCAACAACATCGCCTTTTTTGACTACAGACCTTGAAAGGTGTGCATAAAGTGTGTGATAACCAAAACCATGATCTATTTCAACAGTTAAACCATAGCTTCCTTTATAACCAACAAAAATCACTTTCCCTTTGCCGGGTGCGTAAACTCTGGTTCCGAATTCAGTAATAATATCAATCCCTTCATGCATTCTTACTTTATTTAATATTGGATGAAGTCTCATTCCAAAGCCGTGATATGCTAAAGTACCTTCACAGGGTTTGAGAACAGGCATTGAAGCATAGAGCAGTTTATTATTATTAAGTTTATTTGAGATCTCATGGTAATTAGCTCTTTCAAAGGAAATTTTTGTTGATAATTCTTCAGTAAGCTCAACTGCTTTTTTTATTTCCAGGTTATAGGCGTTATCCAAGAAATCAATTGAATTATCAAAATTTCCTCCACCATAACCAAGCATCTTAATTTCTTCTGAAACAGGTGGGAGATTTGCTGCTACTCTTAAATCACCATTTAATTTTACAAGACTATCAAGTTCATTATTCAATTTACTATAGACAAATGAAAATTCGTTCAACTTTTCTCTAAGAATTTCGTTTTCATTTTTTAATAGATTAACATCCCGGGGTGAATTAGTAATAGAAAAGATAAATGAATACCCGCCGCAAAGTATAAAAGAAATTATTAAAACTGCTGTACTTGCAGTTATAGCTAATTTATATCTGAAATTCTTTATCTCAACAAACTGCAGCTTGTCTTTAGAGAAAAAATATATCTTTTTCATAGTAACTCCACTTATGTATCAATCTTAAACTTTACTTCAGGTATTTTAATTAGACTTTATCGGCATATCACATTACATAATGAGACTGGGAAATTTGTACAGGAAATTTTTGCTCTGACTTCCCTCTTTTTTGCTATAAATGTTGAGTCTAAAAGTAAAAAACAAAACATAGTTGCTTTTTAAGAGAGAATTAAGAGTATTGATTTACAAAATTGCAAAATTGATACCATAACACAACGAGGTGTGTATCAATTTTAAAAGGAAAGAATTTATTTTGAGAGTATGATTAAAATTGAGATTATCTTTTCTATCTGTATAATTTCTTAAATCGGTTTTCGGGTTTCATAAAACCCTTA
>CAYNUV010000292.1:0-4648 GCA_964400245.1 uncultured Ignavibacteriaceae bacterium | reverse complement strand
TAAATAGTATTTTCAAAAGACCGTAACTGATTTTTAATTCTGCTATGTATCTTTTTCTTTAAGGTTCTCATAGGTTAATTGAGCTTCAAGTTAACTTCATATAGGAATTAATTTTTTGCTCTGCAATTGCTTTTAATCTTGGATGCATTACAAAATACTGTTTCCCATCTTCAGGTTTTTGAGTAATTCTTTTAATTGTTCCATCCTTAAATCTTTTTAAACCTTCATGAATTAATTCCAGATTAATTTCTCTTGATTTATTTCTAAGCGAATCAATTGTATCAGCTTTTTTTATAGGAATTTCTTTAAAAAGTAAAATATCTCCGGTGTCAATACCAGGATCTATAAAATGTAAAGTTACTCCAATTTTGTGGTTTTGAAACAAACTCCATTCAAGAACATTCATACCTCGAAAAGAAGGAAGATCACCCATATGGGCATTTAGTACTCCATTTTTAGGAGCTTTGATAATTTCTTTTCTTAGGATTCCTCCGCTGGTGTAAACTAAAAAATCAATATTATTTTCTTTAACAAAATTAATAGCTTCTTGGGAGTTAATATTTTTTACCATTAATAAATTAATTTTTTCAGATCTACAAATTTTTGAAAGTGAAATACTTTCAGAGTTTCCTTTCAGAGTTTTTTTTACTTTTTGTTTAAATGACCCGAAGTACGATTTTTTTTCTACTATAATTAAACATTTAGGTTTTATAGAGTTGTTGAGAAGACTTTCAGTTAATTTTATTGAGTAATTATTAGAATTACCAGATGATATTATACATATATTCAATTTACGATCCCTCAATTTCTTTCATTATTTGTTCCTGCAGAATAATTGCATCTGCAAAAAATTTAGTAGCCCAGTTTGGATAAGAGAATTCCATGTATTTTCCCCAAATAGGATATGAACCGGCAATTGCTCCCCTTATTCCCAAATTACTAGTTTCTAAATTTTGTTTAGCTTTTACATGATCAATTATTTTTATTGCTGAGTTGAGAAAACGTGGATCATTTTTTAGTTTAGATAGTTTCAGCCAAATTATGGCTAACTGTACATTACCAGTTAAGCATGAAAAATTAGATGCTGATTTCCATTTATTATTTAAGGTCCCGGAAAGGTATTCCGGCATAGAGTAAAGAGATTTTTTCTTTAGCTCAAATGTAACCATAATATTTTCTGCTGCCTTGTACACAAGATTTAATATGCACCTTTTTAATTCTTCATCCATATATGCAGATGACTCAATAAATCCTCTTATAGTGTAAGCTATTGTATGAGTAAAAGGATCTTGATCTTTGGAGAAACCCATATAATCAAACCAGCCATTATCTTTTGCATTTGATAACACCCAATTAATATTCTTTAATGCAGACTCTTTATATCTCTCTTCATTTGTTAAAGCATAAACTTTTAATATTGGCCATGCAACCCTTGTATGATAAGCATGGGGAGTATTATTAAATTCATATTTACTCCATTTACCATCACTATCCTGAACGTTAATAAGCCAGTCTGCAGCTTTTTTTGCAGCAATAAGAAATCTTTCCTCTTTTGTTATTGAGAAAAGAGATGTCCATCCTAGAATTACCTGACCGGTGTTAAAGACAATGGGATAATCATTTATTCCAGTCCCACCTCTTACTGCTCCATCAGGCAATTGAATTTCAATTTCCCAATCGCCCATTTTTATTGCACGTTCTAAAAACTTTTTGTCATTAATAAAATCAGAATAATTAAGGAAAGTATTAATAATGTATCCGGTTGTTTCCGGGTAAGCTGGTCTCCAACCGCTTTTTAATGAGTACCCGGCTGATACACCACCACATTGTGTTATATCTTGGGCATTGCAAAGCCAGTTCATTGCTTCTTTTAAATGAGCTTCATTTGATTCTATATTTCCGATTTTTCTACGATAGTCATCAAAAAGCACTTTTAAATGAGAAGGTTTACTGAACATTCTTATATAGCTTAAACTTTCTTTGGTAATTTTTTTAATCATATTTTTTTAAATAAATATTAGGGAATTGATATATTCCTTTGCCGCCTGGGATTTTATAGATGTGAATATTACCATCAACTGAAGTAAAGTATTTATATTTTGAAAATCTTTCTTTGAAAGCAAAATTTTCAAATTCGAGGTATGGTTTGTCAATACTTATAAACCAAACATAACCCTTTGTTTCTTTAAACACATTTAACAGATCATGGTTTGTATAAATAAGCTTTGAATTTGTCCATCTTTCTTTTTTTCCTCCTTCTACAGATATTATTGAAAACCTGGTGTGATCGTAATGTTGATACAGGTAATCCAGAGTATCAAGATAATATTCGGTATTCAATTCATCTATTATAGTTACATCATTTACCTGCTTTTCCTTATTTACAATTTCAGCAGGGGTTCTAACATCCCATCTTGGATAATAGTGCCTTACCATATTAGAATTATAAATCATTCTGAAATTTATTTCTTTACTGTCAATTTTTGTCAGATGCCTTAAGCTGAAATCACCGGAGACTATAAGAAAGAGTAAACTAAAAATTATAAAAGCAATCCTTTCTTTCAATCCTTCTTTCAGGATAGCTTTACTAATTAAACTTAAAGAAGTAAAAATTGTAATTAGAACCAACGGGTAAAGAAAAAAGGTGTATCGTGTTTCGCTTAAGCGAGTATCTATAAATAAAAAAATTGTAATTAGTAAGAACAGAATGAATGCTATTAATCTTATTCCCAAACTTTCATAATAATTAGATTTCATTATTTTGAATAATACTGTTGCTACGCTCGCAATAAAAATTAATGTTAGGAATGGGAGGGTAATAGCATAGCGGTAAAATTCAAAGTAAATATTTGGATAGTTGAAAAGAAGTAAAAATATTTTTTTTACAATTGCGCTTTTTGTATGAGATTCAAAATCCGTAAAGAAGCTATACCATGATGAAGTAAAGAATGCAAATGCGGACCAAAAAATTAAGTTGATGACAATTGCAGTAATAACCCATTTAATTTCTTTTTCCCTTCTGTCCTTCAAGCAAAACCAATCAATCCATATAAATAATAACAACAACAAAATTATTAAGCCAAAAAGATTTAAAAGAGATAACAACAGAATTAATGCAATTAACGATTTATTAAACCAATTTCTTTTTGATTTTATCACAGTAAAAAAACTATAAAATAAGATACACAGGACAATAGCAAATGGAAAAAGCCAGATTGAATTTTGGAAAAGAGTAGTTAACAAAAGCTGAGGTTTGTAGAACATATTATGTTCAAATACATAACTATGAGAGGTCAAATAATCCGGAGGATAAACTTCTCCAGAGGCCATATTGCGCGTATCAGCAACATTGAGATAGTATGCGAAAATAAATATTAAGAAAGTTATAATTGCATAACCGAAATTGAATTCCCTTTTTATCAAAATATTAATATCAAATTTCCTGGTTTCTTGATTCCAGAAAAATGGTATGAAATTTAATATTATAAGGAAAATGCTTCCTTCATAAATAAGGATACTTGTAAAACTGAGAATAAATGTCCACTTTAAAGACGATTTATGATCTTCAACAAGGTATTTATAAAGAAACAAGATATACCAGATAAAAATTGTTTGGAAAGGAACATACATTCTGGCAAATCTTGAAATCTCAACTTCCCAAACTGAAAAGATGAATACAAGCGAAATGATTGTAGCAAAAAATTTGCCCGATAGTTTTTTTGATAGAATAAATAAAGGCGGTATTGCAATTAAATTAAGGATAACAGGAATTATTCTTGCGGCAAATTCAGCTTTAATGCCTAATGATAAAAGACCAGCAATTAGATACTGGTAAAGTAACCCCCTTAAATAGTAACCTCCATTAACCCATTCAGGAAGCCCATATTTCAAAATATTCTCTGCTGATTTTACAATGTAATATTCATCGAGAGCAAGTGGCCATTTTGCTAAGCCTTTAAGCCTGAAATAAAAACCAATAATTACCGCGATAGTAATTATTAAGATGTACCCAAAATTATTTTTAAATATTAATTTAAAATTCAATTGATTAAATATTGAGGGATAGGTGAATATTTTAATTTCTTAGTTATAAAATTCCCGATACCATTTTACAAATTCTCTTAGCCCATCTTTAATATCGGTTTTAGGTTTGAAACCAACATCTTTCATCAAGTCATCAACATCTGCAAAAGTAGAGGGGACATCACCTGGTTGTAAAGGAAGGAAATTTTTTATTGCTTTTTTACCAAGGCATTCTTCAAGTACTTCAATAAATTCCATTAACTGAACTGGCTGATTATTACCAATATTATATATTTTATATGGTGCAAAGCTCGTGGCTACATCAGGATGATCACCACTCCAGTTTGGGCTAGGGGAGGGATGCTTCATTGTAATTCTATATACACCTTCAATAATATCGTCTATATATGTAAAATCTCTTTTCATATCTCCATTATTAAAAACATCAATTGGTTTACCTTCTGCAATAGCTTTTGTAAAAAGGAAAGCCGCCATATCAGGTCTTCCCCAAGGCCCATAAACTGTAAAAAATCTTAATCCGGTTGTAGGGATTTTATAAAGATTCGAATAAGTGTGAGCCATTAATTCATTAGCTTTTTTTGTAGCAGCATAAAGGGAAAGAGGA
>CAYNUV010000291.1:0-4653 GCA_964400245.1 uncultured Ignavibacteriaceae bacterium | reverse complement strand
TTTTTATCCAGCCCACTCCTGATTTCTCTTAATCAACCCTTTAACCAATTTCCTTATGATAAAAAAATATATAGTACAAACGAATTTTTTCCCAAATCACAAATTGGTATTGATGATTATATAGTTAGATATGCACGGATTGCATGTGTAAATATATTCCCTTATCAGTTCAATCCTATATCTCGTGAAGTAAGATTTAATAAGAAAATAATTGTTCGGATTGATTTTAAAATAAATCCAAATGACAACATTATTGTAAATAAAGTGAGCGACTTAATGACGGATAATCTACTTAAGTCCATTGTAATTAATTATAATTTTGCTAAAGAATTTATTGGTAAAACAATTTCAAATACAAATGCTGTTGTAGTTGCAGATACATATTGGTATAACCCTCAAAAGGATTATTATAAAATTTATCTAAATAAAGAAGGTGTATACAGAATAACTTATGATATGCTGATTAATACAGGCTTACCGGCTAATGGTCTCCAAAATAACCGGCTTGAATTATTCAATAATGGTGTTTCTATACCAATTGATGTTGTTGATGTAAATAATGATAATTTATTTAACTCCGGAGATTATTTACAATTTGTGGGAGTACCAGCAAAACCACATGATCAGTTTACAAGAATGAATATTTATAATCTAAGTAATGTTTATTGGTTTTCTTACCAGGCTGATTCATTAAACTACTATAAATCCAGAAATGGAAATCCGACTAATACTACACCATTCATTACAAATTCAATTAAAACATTAAGGTGGGAAGAAGACTTGAGTTATCAGCGTTTAGGGCATGCAGATACTGACCAGAGAGATTATTGGTATTGGGGTTCTGCCGAAGCCCGCAACAGGTTACCTGCTTATAATTTTACATATTTTATTCAAGACAGTCTCTCAACAAATTTTGTTGAAGAAAAACCGCAAGTACAAATGAGAATCGGGCTACATGGTTTAACAGATATTTCTTGTAATCCAGGGGATGGACATAATGCTTCAATTTTATTCAACACCAAAACTATTGGATCAATAAGTTGGGATGGAACGGAGTCTGCTGAATTTATAAAAAATTTCTATCTTGCTTATTCCACTTTAGGAGGTGGAGATACTGCCCAAATTTATTTCGCGGTACCACAGCAAGTCGACATTCAATTAAATGGTGATATTTGCGGCTCAGTTCAGAATGATATAGTATTAGTAAATTATATTGAATTTGATTACTGGCAATGGCACAAAACATATCCTAATTATTTTTACTTTAAAAGTCCTCCGAACAACTATGGTGAAAATATATATTATCTCTACCGCTGGATGAGAGATAATATGAAAGTATATATACCAAGTCGCGGAGAATTAATTCCAAACCCTTTCATTTCTAATGATGTAGATTTAAGTGTCCGGTTTCAAGATACAATTTCTATACAAACGGATTATTACTGTGTTGCTGATGATTACTATCTACTTCCCGATTCAATAACTAAGGATTTTCCTTCTGATTTAAGAAACCTGACAAATGGAGCTGATTATGTTATAATTACCCATCCTGATTTTATGAGTGCCGCAGATAGATTAGCAGAATTCAGAAGTAATAATCTTTTTGGATTCTCAGTGCCAAGAGTAAAGTTTGTAGATGTCTTTGATATATATGATGAATTTTCTTATGGTTTGTTAACACCAAATGCAATTAAAGAATTTGTAAAATATACCTTTGAAAACTGGCAATCACCAGCTCCTGCATATATTGTAATGTTAGGTGATATGAGTTATGATTACCGCTTTATTTATTCCACAAGTCATCTAAATTTTATTCCATCAATTCCGTATCATGCATTTACATTTGGTCAAGTTCCCAGTGATAATTTAATTGTTGCGGTTGCTGGAAATGATATATCCCCGGATATAGCTATAGGCAGGCTTTCCTGCGAGACGCTTGAGGAAGCAAATATTCTTATAGATAAAATTATTAATTATCCTGCTGATAATTCCAAAAACTGGAAGGAAAATGTTCTTCTTTTATCCTCAGGATTGAGCGAACAGGATGAACGCAGTTTTGAATTTAATAATGCTAATAAATTATTAGAATCTAGTTATCTTTTGCCCAATGGTATTATTGGTACTAAAGTTTTCAATTTCCCAACACCCCAAGATATTCAATTCTATGGATCGGGTCCTAAAATGCGTGAAGAAATCACCAAAGGTGCAGCAATAGTAAATTATTACGGACATGGAGGAGGAGGTCAGTGGGATCTTGTTTTTAAAAATGATGATATTCCTGAATTAAATAATCAAGGTAGACTTCCTGTAGTTTTAAGTATTACCTGTTATACTGCTCATTTCGATAATACTGATTCGTTTGGTGAAAAGTTTATTAAAATACCAAACAAGGGGGCAATTGGTTTTTGGGGAAGCGTTGGATTAACTTATTGGTTCCAGGGCAAAGATTTAAATCAGGAATTATTTCATCATATTTTTAATAATAGAAATTATGTAATAGGTAATGCCATATTAAGTGCAAAAAATACTATTGCAGCAGGTGCGTCATATAATTCAATGCTTGCTCAACTCTCTTATTTAGGTGATCCGGCATTAGAAGTTGTCTTACCTAAAAACCCGGACTTTGAAATAAAATCTTCTGATATAAATATTTTCCCACAAAACCCATTAAAAGATGATACTGTCTTAGTTACAATAAATATCAGGAACCTTGGAGTAACATTTCCTGACGATTCTGTCATAGTTCAACTATATAAAAATCTTCCGGATACTGCAAACCTTATAGGTGAAGTAAAAATTCCAAGCTTTGGTCAAAGTGCAAGTTTAAATTTTCAATGGATTCCACAAGAAGCTGGGTTGTATGAACTGATAGTTCATTTTAATGAAAAAAATATTATAGAAGAAGTTGATCATTCAGATAATATTGCCTCAAGAAGTTTTTCAATTTTTGACTTTGGAGAACCTAATATTATTAAACCAGTGAATGGTTATTTTAATACAAATGATAAAATAGATTTTGTATTATCTGATGTAGGTTTTTATTTTGACAGGGATTTTAATTACCTCATTCAAATTAATAATTTACCTGAATTTAATAATGGGACTATTCTAATTCAGTCACCCATTCTTAATTCAGTTGATGGTATAGTTAAATGGCAAAGTCAATCTTTAGCTCAGGGAGAATATTTTTGGCGCGCTATTATTTATGATGCAATTGATACCAATTATAGCCCAATTAAAATATTTACAATAACCAGTAAAAACGGTTTTGGTTATTTATCGCAGAAGAAACCTCTTCAATTATTTGATTTGAATAATGTGGAATATTCAGAACAATTAGGTAGCCTGGTATTAAATACTGAGCTAAAGCCTCCTCATCCTGATCCAAGATTTTTTCTTGATTCAATTATGTACTCACTACCGGCGGACTCTACACAACCTGTAACATTTACAACTGATGGGACATATTTTTATTTTGTTGAACTGCCATTTTGGAAGGATTCTTCTAAAATTTATAAAATCGGGACTGGTCAAAATGGTAGTGTTGCAGGCCAAAATTATGGAGCAATTCCTAATCTATTAGTACATGTTAATAGCCAACTTTTTATTAAGGATGGATACCTATACACAAGCACAGGTTCATTAGATAATCTATTACAAATTAATCCTGATAATGGAGATACAAGCAGAATCTCAATTCCTGATAGTTTATTATTGACTCCACCAACTTCTACCCAGTGGGGAGGATGCTATTTTTATTTTGACGGCCAGTATCTTTATAATTTAGCAGTAGGCACTTCTCTTTATCCAAATAAATTTGTACTCAGGAAATTCAATCCTTTTGAAAACTGGAGTAAAGTTGGGGAAGATATTATCTTGAATGGAAATACCATTTCTATGGTAATGAGTTTTATTGTAGTAAATGGTTATTTAATTATTTACGAAAATTATAATAATTTATATTTAAGACGATATCGTTTATCTGATGGAGTGTTTGAGGAAGAATGGCCGTATGCCATACCAACAAGAGATCATTATACAATGACTTATGATTATCAGAATAATTTTGTATACTTTGCTATGTTTTCTCCGGTTGCGGGAGCTTATGAACCAGGGTTTACAAAATATCAAGGGACATACATTGAAGCTAATGGTAATATAACATCTCAGGAAATTGGTCCCGCATCCCAATGGCACGACCTTCAATTTGAGATTGATCAGACTAACTCTAACGGAACTTACCAGGCATATTTGTGGGGGAAAACCAAAAATTCCGGCAATTGGGAAATTTTAGACACGTTATCTCAGCCTAATTTTTCTTTGGCCGAATTAAATGCTAATGAATATAATTATATAAAATTGAATTTTGAATTAGTTGATTCATCTTTTGGGGCTGGACAACCGATGAAATTCAATTCATTGCAGGTTAATTATTATTGCCTTCCGGAAATTTCTATGATTCAAAAGGATATGACTTTCGAACCTGATTCTATGTTACAGGGAATTGATGTTACCATGAACCTGAAGGTTCATAATTTTGGATACTTTCCTTTGGATAGTCTGAGACTTGATTTTTATATGAATGATGGAGATTCAATCTTCTTTACAAAATATATAGCAATCCAACCTGATTCATTCAAAGTAATAAACCAG
>CAYNUV010000290.1:0-4656 GCA_964400245.1 uncultured Ignavibacteriaceae bacterium | reverse complement strand
CTTATGAAGCTCAGCTTGAAGCTTCTTTATTAATGTTAAGCAGTCATAATATTCTATCTCCTCAAAACGGAAGTCCAATTGTAGTTCCTACACAGGATATAGTTTTAGGTTGCTATTATCTCACAAAACTTCGTGAAGGAGATAAGGGCGAAGGAATGTTATTCAGTTCTCCGGAAGAAGTTATTATTGCCTATAATAATAAAGTTGTTGGATTGCATGCAAAAATTAAAGTTAAAATTGATAATGAGTTAATTGAAACCACAACCGGTAGAGTAATCTTCAATAATATTGTTCCTAAAGAGATGGGTTTCTTTAATCAATTATTAATTAAGAAAACTTTTGGTGGATTCATAGGGCAGATGTTTATAAAGATGGGTAATAAAGTAACAGCAAAATTCCTGGATGATCTTAAAGACACTGGCTTCAGGTATGCAACAGCCGGCGGATTATCCGTCAGCTATATTGATATGATTGTTCCTGAAGAAAAAGAAACTCTGATTGGTAAAGCAAATAAAAAAGTTGAAAGCATACTGAATGAGCATGAACAAGGTGTTATTACAGATGCTGAAAGATATAATAAAATAATTGACGTCTGGACGCATACAACCAATGATGTTGCCCGTGCTCTGATGGAAAAAATCCGGGTTCATAACAACGGTTTCAACTCGCTTCATATGATGGTTGATTCGGGAGCCAGGGGCTCGCAGGAACAGGTTCGTCAGCTTGCAGGAATGAGAGGATTAATGATGAAACCTCAGAAAACATTGTCCGGCCAGGCTGGTGAAATTATTGAAAACCCGATTGTTGCAAACTTTAAAGAAGGTCTCTCTGTTCTTGAATATTTTATCTCCACACACGGTGCAAGAAAAGGTCTTGCAGATACAGCTTTAAAAACTGCTGATGCTGGTTATCTAACAAGGAGACTTGTGGATGTTTCCCAGGATGTAATAATAAGCGAAATTGATTGCGGGACTATTCTCGGTATAGAAGTAACAGCATTGAAAGATGTTGAACAGGAAAGAGAACCACTGGCAGAGAGAATCACCGGTCGTACTGCACAGGAAGATGTTTATGATCCAAGAAGTGAAGATCTTATTATTGCTGCCGGAGAAATGATAACGGAAGATGTTGCTGAGAAAATTGAAGATTCAAATATTGAATCTGTATATATAAGAACAGTTCTTACATGTGAATCGAAACGCGGGGTTTGTGCAAAATGTTATGGAAGAAATCTTACAACCGGAAAGATTGTTGAAATTGGAGAAGCAGTAGGAATTATTGCTGCACAATCAATTGGTGAGCCGGGAACACAATTAACATTAAGAACATTTCATCTTGGTGGTACTTCATCAAGAATTGCAAGCCAATCCCAGGTAGAAACAATTGTAGAAGGTATCGTTAGATTTGAAAGAATTTCTTATGTTGAAAAATCTGATTTCATCGGTAATATTAAAGTTGTTACAGGCCGCAGAGGGATAATCGGAATATATGATGAAAATAACCGCCAGATTAAAAAATATGATGTTCCTTATGGCGCTGAACTTATGGTTAATGATGGAAGTAAAGTAAAAAAGCGAGCACCACTATATAATCACGATCCTTATAATTCCGTCATTCTAACTGATATTGCCGGTAGAGTATCCTTTATTGATTTAATTGATGGAGTAACTTTACAGCAGGTTACTGATGAGCAAACCGGGCACGTTCAAAAAGTTGTAATCGAATCAAAAGATAAAAACCTTACTCCAAGTATTTCCGTTGACAGTGAAGATGGAACAAAGAAATCATTTAACCTTCCAACAAGATCCTATCTTTCTGTTGAAGAAGGTGAATCAATTTCTTCAGGAACAATATTAGCAAAAATATCCAGGCAGCAGGCAAAGAGCAGAGATATAACGGGTGGTTTACCAAGAGTAACTGAGTTATTTGAAGCAAGAAGCCCGCAGGAACCAGCTATTGTTTCAGAAATTGAAGGTGTTATAAAATTTGGTGCTAAGAAAAAAGGCTCCAGAGAAATTCTTGTTACTGCTCCTGATGGCTCCGATGAAAAGAAATATAATGTTCCACTTGGTAAGCATATTCTTGTTCAGGATGTAGACGAAATTCCCGCTGGTGAAAAAATAACAGATGGTCCTATTAATCCGCATGATATTCTTAAGATTAAAGGAACAAGTGCTGTACAGGAATACCTGGTAAATGAAATTCAGGATGTTTATCGTTTACAGGGTGTTAAAATAAATGATAAGCATATAGAAGTAATAGTTCGCCAGATGCTTCAAAAAGTTAAGATTGTTTCGCCCGGCGACACAAGATTTCTTGAAGAAGATATAGTAGATAAGAATGAGTTTATTGAAGAGAATAATAAAATAATGACAATGGTCTATATTGAAGATAAAGGCGATTCAAAATATAAAGATGGACAATTAGTTTCAAAAACTAAAGCCAGGGAAGTTATTACTGATCTTAAAAAGAAAGAAAAGAAACCAATCCAGGTTAGAGATGCTGAACCGGCTACTTTTGAACATATATTACTTGGAATAACTCAGGCTGCTTTATCCACTGAAAGCTTTATATCTGCTGCTTCTTTCCAGGAAACAACAAAAGTGCTTGCAAATGCAGCTACAGAAGCTAAAGTAGATAAACTTTTAGGACTTAAGGAAAATGTTGTAATGGGTCATCTAATTCCTGCAGGTACGGGATTAAGAAAATATAAGAACATTATTCTCAAAACAGAGGTTAGTGTAACTGAGGAAAAACCTGCTGAAGAAGTTCAGGCAACATAGCATAAGTTGCGGTTATTTAATTTGATTTTATATTGAAGGATATTTTCTTGACAAAATTATCCATAAAGTCTATATTTAAAGTCTGAAAATTTTTAAGAATTTGATAATTCAGGAGTAATTTTTGCCGACAATAAATCAGCTAGTTCGAAAAGGTCGTATTCAGATAGAAACGAAAAAGAAAGCTCCGGCTCTTGAATCATGTCCGCAAAAAAGAGGGGTATGCACAAGAGTTTATACAACTACTCCTAAAAAACCAAACTCGGCTTTAAGAAAAGTTGCCAGGGTTAGATTAACAAATCATATTGAAGTAACTGCTTACATTCCTGGTGAAGGACATAATTTACAGGAACACTCAATTGTACTTATAAGAGGCGGCAGAGTTAAAGATCTTCCTGGAGTTCGCTATCATATTATAAGAGGTACACTTGATACAAGTGGCGTTGAGGACAGAAGACAAGGAAGATCAAAATACGGAGCCAAAAAACCGAAGGCTAAATAAATATGAGAAAAAAAAGATCTAATAAAATATTCATAAAACCAGATGCAAAGTTTAACGACCTTATTGTTGCAAAGTTTATTAATTCTCTGATGTACGATGGTAAAAAATCTAAAGCAAGGCAAGTTGTATATGAAGCTTTTGATCTTATAGAAGAAAGAACAAAGAAACCCGGTATTGAAATATTTAAAAAAGCAATTTCAAATGTACAACCGGTTATCGAGGTAAGAAGCAGAAGAGTAGGAGGTGCGACATACCAGGTTCCTACAGAAGTCAGACCTGAGAGAAGAATCGCTTTGGCTATGCGTTGGATAAAAACATATACTCGTGAAAGAAACGATAAGTCAATGTCTCTTAAACTTGCTGCTGAATTAATTGCGGCTTCTACAGGTGAAGGTTCCGCAGTAAAGAAAAAAGAAGAAACTCACAAAATGGCCGAAGCAAATAAAGCATTTGCTCATTTTAAATGGTAAACAGATAATTATTATAGAAAAGAATGCTTAAATATAGTTTAGATAAAGTAAGAAACATTGGGATTATGGCTCACATTGATGCTGGTAAAACCACTACAACCGAGAGAATTCTTTTTTATACCGGCAGAACCCATCGTTTAGGTGAAGTTCATGATGGCGCCGCGACAATGGATTGGATGGAGCAGGAAAAAGAGCGAGGTATTACAATTACCAGTGCTGCAACCACATGTTATTGGAGTGATCATAAAATTAATATTATTGATACTCCGGGACACGTTGATTTTACTGCTGAGGTTGAACGTTCACTCAGAGTTTTGGATGGTGCGGTAGCATTATTTTGTGCTGTAGGCGGTGTTGAACCACAATCTGAAACTGTCTGGAGACAGGCTGATAAATACCAGGTTCCAAGGATTGCTTTCGTAAATAAGATGGATAGAACAGGCGCTGATTTTTATAACGCTATTCAAATGATGAAGGATAGACTTGGTGCCAATGCAGTTCCAATTACCCTTCCAATTGGTGAAGGTGATATTTTTGCCGGTATCATTGACCTGATTAGTTTTAAAGCAAGAATGTATAATGAAGATAATTTTGGAGCCACGTTTGATGATATAGCTATCCCCCATGATCTTTTAGAATTAGCTAACAAATACAGGACAGAAATGCTTGAAGCTGTTTCTGATGTTGATGATACTCTTCTTGAAAAATATCTTGAAGGTAAAGAGATAAGTGAAACAGAAATAAAATCTGTTCTAAGAAAAGCTACAATAGAACTTAAAATTATTCCTGTTATCTGTGGTTCGGCATTTAAGAATAAAGGAGTTCAGAAACTCCTTGATTCAGTTATCGATTTTTTGCCATCTCCTGAAGATTACAGTGAGATTGATGCTCATCATATAGGGTT
>CAYNUV010000289.1:0-4696 GCA_964400245.1 uncultured Ignavibacteriaceae bacterium | reverse complement strand
ATGCAATTAAAGATGGAAGAGTTGCACATGCATATCTATTTACAGGTCCGCGTGGTGTAGGCAAAACTACAACTGCCAGAATTCTTGCTAAAACCCTGAACTGCCTTAATCCTGTGAACTATGAACCTTGCAATGAATGTGAAAATTGTAAAGCTATCCAATCAGGCCAGTTGCTGGATATAATTGAAATTGATGGCGCCTCTAACAGAGGAATTGATGAAATGAGGATACTGCGGGAATCAGTTAAGTATGCACCATCAAAAGGAAAATATAAAGTTTATATTATAGATGAAGTGCATATGTTAACCAAGGAATCTTTCAATGCATTCCTTAAAACGTTGGAAGAACCTCCAGCACAAATAATTTTTATTTTTGCTACAACAGATGTACATAAAGTTCCGCTTACAATAATTTCCCGCTGCCAGAGATTTGATTTCAGAAGAATAGAACTTGAAGCTATCAAAACACTCCTTAGCAAAATTGCGATTACTGAGGGGATTGAAATTGATGATAAAACCCTTACGCTTATTGCACGAAAAGCTGATGGGGCTTTAAGAGATGCTGAAAGTTATTTTGACCAGGCAGTTGCATTCTGCGGTAATAAAATTGAATCATCAGTCGTAAGTAAAATATTAAACCTGATTGATGATGAAGTTTATTTTATGATTTCTGATGCAGTCCTCGGTAAAAATTTTAAATCTGTCTTTGATGCTACAAAAGAAATTTATGCCAATGGCTGGAACTTTACAGATTTTATTGAAGGCCTGATTGAACATTTCAGAAATATAATGACAGTTATAATAACTGAAAGTACAAACACTATTGAATCAGCTGAGATATTCAAAAAAAAATATTTAGACTATCCTGGTAAATTTAGTGAAGGCGATATCCTCAGGTTACTGAATTTTCTTAATAAAACCGGACAGGAATTAAGATACTCTCAAAACCAGAAATTAAAAATTGAAATAGCTCTTTGTCATCTTGTTGGCTTGGAAAAAACATCTACTATTTCCGAACTGATACAAAATTTGAATGATGGAAATATTGAGCTTCCCTTAATTAAAGACAAACAGGAAAAAAAAAGCCCGTTAAATAATGAGACTAAACATGAAAAATTTTATGCTTTTAAGGAGCCGGCATTAGAACCTATAAAAAAACTTTCCGGTTTAGAACCGGATATAAATTCTATAATCGAAAAATGGCGTGGGTTTGCAGAACTTGTTTCTGAAGAAAAGAGATTGACACTTGGGCATTTCTTTAATACTACACAACCTATTGATATTTCCGGCAATAGAATAAGCCTGCAGTTCAGCAATAAGGAAGAAATAAATTATTTTAATTATAATATTGATTATCTCAATAAAAAAGCATTTGAATATTTTGGCAAAAAACTTCAGTTCAAAGCTATTGATGGAACGGACAATATTCTGGTAAAAAATGAAATCCAACCAGGCAAAACAACTTTGGATAATAATGATTCAACAAATACAGGGGATGAATATGTGGATCTCATCATCAAGGAACTTGATGGTGAGGAATTTAGATGATTTTATAATCTTTTAACCTATCTTTTCAGAACCCAAAATTTTTGAAAAATTAAGAATAATACCTATTTTAGCAACCTATGTTTCAAAAAATAATCGTGGCTATTGATGGTCCTGCCGGCTCAGGAAAAAGTACATCAGCAATATTAGTAGCCAGGAAATTGGCTTATCTTTATATAGATACCGGGGCTATGTACAGAGCAATAACTTTTTTAGCAATAAAAAAAAAGTTGAATCTGGAAGAAGATATTGTAAGATTAACCAGGGATACGGATCTTAAACTTGATTTTGTTGATGGTAAAACAAAAGTATTTGTTGACGGATCTGAAATTACTGAGGATATACGAAAACCGGAGATAAATGCACGTGTAAGTGAAATCAGTAAGATTGTAGGTATCAGAAAAATTTTAGTTGCTAAGCAGAGAGAGATGGGAAAAGGTAACAGAGGAGTAGTTATGGAAGGCAGAGATATAAGTACTGTTGTTTTCCCAAATGCTGATGTTAAAATTTTTATGACTGCATCAATTGATGAACGTGCAAAAAGACGAATGAAGGAATATTCTGAAAAAGGTATTGATATATCGCTTGATGAAGTTAAAAATAATTTACTTAACAGGGATGAAACTGATTCGGGACGTGAAGTTAGTCCTTTAACCTTGGCAAAAGAAGCAGTTGAGGTTAATACCTCTGAAGTTACGATTGATGAACAGGTAAATTTAATTCTTAATGAAGTTAAAAAGGCAGCCAATAGAAAAGGAATTACACTTCAACTTATAAGTTGAAAATAAAACCAGTAAACAACTAATGTTAAACTAAAAATTTATCTGCAAGCTTTTCTTTTATGGTTTTGGAAAATGCAGCAGAGAGTAAAAATAATTCGGAGGATGAATGTCCAAGAAAGAAACGACTACGGTACCATTTGATGATTACGAAAAAGCTAAGAGTAAATTTCAGAATGAAGACTACTCAAAAGAAGAATTCCTAACCCTTGCCCGTCTCTATTCCGATTCATTTAAAAATGTAAAAGAAGGAGAAGTTGTTAAAGGTAGAGTTGTAAGAGTTCAGGGCGATAATGTTATTCTTGATGTTGGATTTAAGTCTGAAGGCTCAATTCCGTTAATTGAGTTTCCAAACGGCGAAGTTAAAATAGGTCAGGATGTTGATGTTGTTCTGGAAAGTGTTGAAGACCAGGAAGGGAATCTTGTATTAAGCAAATCCAGGGCTGATTTTCTTAGAATATGGGATAAGGTAATTAAAGCACACGAAACAGGTGAGATAATCCAGGGTAAGATAGTTAAACGAATAAAAGGCGGAATGGTTGTAGATCTTATGGGAATGGAAGCATTTCTCCCGGGATCGCAAATTGATATTCGTCCTATACGTGACTTTGATGCATTCGTTGGTCAGACTATGGATTTCAAAGTTGTAAAGGTTAATATACCTACAGAAAATGTTGTTGTCTCACATAAAGTTCTCGTTGAAGAAGAAATATCCGGCCAGAGAAATGCAATTCTCGAAAGCCTTGAAAAAGGACAGATACTTGAAGGTACGGTTAAAGCAATTACAGATTTTGGTGTGTTCATTGATCTTGGCGGTGTTGATGGCCTGATACACATTACTGATTTAAGCTGGGGCAGAATAAATCATCCTAATGAAATTGTGAAGCTTGATGAAACTATTAAAGTTGTTGTTACTGATTTTGATGAAGAGAAAAAGAGAATTTCTTTAAGTCTTAAAAAGCTTCTTCCTCATCCATGGGAAAAGATTGATGAGAAGCTTAAAGTCGGAGATAAAGTTTCAGGACGCGTTGTTTCTCTTACTGATTACGGTGCATTCATTGAGATAGAAAAAGGCATTGAAGGTCTTATTCACAACTCAGAAATGAGCTGGACACAACACATTAAGCATCCATCCCAGGTTGTTGCCATGGGACAAATTGTTGAAGCTATTATTCTTAGCCTCGATAAAGATGAGAAGAAGATTTCCCTCGGAATTAAACAGCTTGAACCGGATCCATGGCAATCTTTAATGCAGAAATATCCGGTTGGTTCAAGACATGCCGGTGTTGCACGCAACCTGACAAACTTTGGTGTTTTTGTTGAGCTTGAACCAGGCGTAGATGGACTTGTTCACATTTCTGATCTTTCCTGGACAAAAAAAATAAGACACCCCGGTGAAGTTGTTAAGAAAGGTGAGAAGCTTGAAGTAATTGTTCTTAGTGTTGATGTTGATCAAAGAAAAATTTCCCTTGGCCACAAACAGGTAGAAGAAAATCCCTGGGATAAATTTGAGCGGAAGTATTTTGTTGGTGCAATGGTCAATGGTAAAATTGTAAGGATAATTGAAAAAGGAATTATTGCAGAATTGCCTGAAAACGTTGATGGATTTGTGCCAACTACCCAACTATCAACCGGAAGAATAAAGAACGTGGCAAACCATTTTCCTGTTGATTCGGAATTGCCGTTAAAGGTAATTGAATTTGATAAGGAAAATAAAAAAATTGTTCTTAGCACAATTGCAGCACTTAAAGAAAAAACGGAAGAAGAGATTCAAAGTTATATTGATTCTCACAAACTTGAGAAGGTAACTGTACAGGATATAAAAAATACTGAAACAACTCCTATAGATACTTCTGAGTTTCCGATATTTGAAGTGCCGGAAGAAATTTCTCAGAAGAAGTCTTCCGAGTAAAAATAAAACTTTCTTTAAAATCAGTTAAATTAAGGGCGGGAATTATCCCGCTCTTAAAGTTTTAAATAGAATGGTACAAACTGTAGCTTTACATACCCTCGGATGCAAATTAAATTTTTCCGAAACATCTACAATCGGGAATGAATTCCTTATGAATGGATTTGAGATCATAGACTTCAGGAAAAAAGCTGATATTTATGTTCTTAATACATGCACAGTTACTCAAAATGCTGAGAAAGATTGCCGCCAGCTTGTTAGAAAATTTTTAAAGCAAAATCCCGAAGCCTACATTATTATTACAGGATGTTATGCTCAATTAAGGCCTGATGAAATTGCTAATATCAAAGGGGTTGATGCAGTTCTTGGCAGTAATGAAAAGTTTAAGCTCTTTTCTTTAATTGATAATTTTCAGAAAAGAAATCTCGCCTGCATTTTTGTTTCTTCATCAGATAAATTAAATG
>CAYNUV010000288.1:0-4714 GCA_964400245.1 uncultured Ignavibacteriaceae bacterium | reverse complement strand
AGGAAAAGATTACCCGGATAATGATGAAAGATTTATTCTTCTTAATCAATCTGTTTTTCAATTGATTTCTAAATTGGGCTGGCTTCCTGATATTATCCATTGTAATGACTGGCAGACCGGGTTAGTCCCGGCTTATCTTAAAACTGTTTATAAAAAAGATCCGCTGTTTACAAAGTTTAAAACATTATTCACAATTCATAATCTATCATACCAGGGAGAATTTCCAAAATCTATTTTCTCCAAAACATCATTGCCGGAGGAACTTAATACTTCTAATGGTGTTCTGATGAATGGTAAAGTTAATTTTTTGAAAACCGGATTATTATATGCTGATGTTATTAATACAGTAAGCGAAACTTATGCTAATGAAATAACAACTGATAATCATTTAAGTGCCGGGTTAAAGCCTGTTTTAGTAAAAAGAAAAAATGATTTGTACGGAATTATTAATGGAATAGATACGCGAGTATGGAATCCTGAAAAAGATAAGCATCTTTCAAAAAAATATACAAGCAAGAATATTGAAGATAAGCTTGAAAATAAAAAGGAACTTGCAGCAAAGTTTGGATTCAAGTATGATGAGAATATTCCTATAATCGGAATTATTTCCAGGTTGTATGATGAAAAAGGAATGGACCTGATCAGTGAGGCATTTCCTGAGTTGATGAATCTTAATGTACAGCTTGTTTTATTAGGTACAGGCGATAAAAAGTATCACAGCTTTTTCGAAAAGATGAGCCAAAAGCACAAAGATAAATTTGCATGTTATCTTGGTTTTAATGATGAGCTTGCTCATTTAATTGAGGCTGGTGCAGATATATTCCTTATGCCGTCTAAGTATGAACCCTGCGGATTAAACCAGATGTATTCGTTGGCATATGGAACCGTTCCGGTTGTAAGAGAAACCGGCGGATTAGTTGATACTGTAATTCCTTTTAATGAAAAAACCGGTGAAGGCAACGGTTTCTTGTTTAAGAAATATGATTCTGAAACTTTAATGAAAGAACTTAAAAAAGCTCTTAAACTTTTTGAAGATAAAAAGACCTGGGTAAAAATTATTCGAAATGGAATGAAGGCGGATTTCAGCTGGCATTCATCTGCAAAAAAATATCTTGATTTATATAAGAAGATCCTTAATAGTAATTAATGGCAAATTATGCAGTCTTTCTTGATAGAGATGGAACTCTCAATGAAGACCCCGGCTATTTAGGTGATCCTGATAAAGTTAAATTATTTCCTTACACTGGTGAAGCACTTTCTATCTTAAAAAACAAATTAAATCTTAAATTGATTGTAGTCTCAAATCAATCCGGCATCGCAAGAGGTCTAATCACTAAAGAAAATGTAGAAGCTGTTAACAGGAAAATTAATGATCTTCTTAAAATTAATAATGTAGCAATTGATGCTTTTTATTATTGCCCTTACCATCCTGATTTCAGTACAAAGGAAGAATGTTCCTGCAGAAAACCTTCAACCGCAATGGTTATGAAAGCAACTAAAGATCATAGTATTGAGTTAAAGAAATCATATATGATTGGTGATGCGGTTTCAGATATTGAATGCGGATATAATTCCGGTTTGAAGACAGTTTTAGTTAAAACAGGTTTTGGTAATGAAAGTTTTTCTACATTGCAAAAGCTAAATAAAATTCCCACTTTTACCGCCGATAATATTTTTGAAGCAAGTAAAATAATTGAAAAAGATTTTTCCGGAGAAAGCTGAGTGATAAATAAAATAAAGTTTTTAATTCCTGTTCTTACCGCTTTAATACTTTTTAAATGCAGCGATGAACCAACCTCAATTGGCGGAGGTTTACTTGGTCAGATCGGTCTTTTAATACTTAATTCTGCAACTGATTCTATACCCCAAACATCATCCTACAAACATGAAATAGTTTCTTTAGCTTCATCAAGCAGATTACTATTGGGGAAAACCAGTAATTCTGAAGCATCAATATTAATAAAATTTGATATTGCATTAGAAGATTCATTGGAAGAAGATATACTGAATGATAGTATAAATATTATAAGTTCTGAGTTAAAGTTTATTCAAACTTATAATTTTGGAGATGAAACGGCACCATTTGATTTTACCGTTCATGAAGTGACCTCTGATTGGTCTGTTAACTTTACGGAGGATAGTATTACATCACTTAATTATAACGATGAAGATTTAGCAAATGGGAAGGAGATTAATGATTCTTTAACAACGGTTACATTAAACAATACCCTTATACAAAACTGGCTAAAGATTGCTGCTGATACAAGTTTGGATGAGGATAAAGGTATCTATATAAAACCAACTTCAAATACTGAAAAAGTTTTGGGATACCAGGCGAATATATCTGGTGTTGCAGGTATTCCAATTATAAGTATAGCTATTGAAAAGCCCGGAGTATATGTTGACACTATTGATTTCAGTACAACTTTAGATGTTGGAGTTATTACAGGCAATCTACCTAATGTTTCGACTGAGAATCTTGTTTTGCAATCAGGTTTTATAATTAATTCAAAATTACTTTTTTATTTACCGGAACTCTCACCTAATTCTATTATAAATACTGCCGAACTGACTTTAACCCTTGATACTATGGAAACATTGGTTGGTTCTGAATTTTCAAATTCATTAAGAGCATATTATTTATACGATAGTACAAATACTGACAGTATATCTTCGGGAATAACTTTATCAAGAAGTGGAAACCAGTGTACAGGGAATATAACTGCATTTGTAAGAGAATGGGTTAATGGTAATAACCATGGGTTGCTAATAACAACCGGTAGTCCGTTATCAGGGATAGAACTTTTTGCAATCAAAGGAAGTAATGCTGCTGTTATATCTGAAAGACCTTTATTAAAAATTACCTATACACAAAAGAAATGATGAAAAAAATATTTCTGTTTATCATAATAATATTTTGCAGCCAGCAAAATCTCTTTAGCCAAAGCGGATCAACTTATACAAGGTTTGGTATCGGTGATTTGGAATATTCTTATTCTGCAAGAAGATCAGGAATGGGACAGTTAGGAGTTTCTGTTGCTGATGCAGATTTTATTAATTCATTAAATCCTGCCGGATGGTATAAAATAAACAGAACCCGGATTGAATTTGGATTATATTATAATGGAATGTTTTTATCGGATAACAACAGCAGCGGGTATTTTGCAGAAACTGAATTTTCAGGAGTTACCATTGCATTTCCCGTAAGCGAGTTATACGGAATATCTGTGGCTACAGGATTAATTCCGGTTTCTAACGTTAGTTATAAAGTTGAAGAATCATTCGAACTTCCACAGCCTTACAATGTTTCTTATGAAGGTTTAGGTGGATTATCCAAAGTTTTTATAGGAACATCATACAAACTCCCATTTGATCTTGTAGTTGGGGCAACTGTTGATTACTATTTCGGAAATCTTATTAACAAATCAAGATCGGAGCTTCCAACTTCAACTTCAACTTTTGCTGAGTATGAAAATTCATACAGGCCAAAAGGTTTAGGCGGAACATTTGGATTCATCAGCCCTGATTTATCAAACCTGGTTGATACAAGTTTTATAAGTGAACTGAGAATTGGTTCATCTATTTCTTATGCCGGCACTTTGCATACGGATACAATTTTTACTGTTACATCATCTTCAGGAGTTGATACGAATAATATAGGTAAAGGTAAAATTGAAATTCCGCTTAGAATTACATTAGGAGCAAATGTAATTCTTGCTAAAAATTATCTTCTCAGTTTAGATTATTCTTTTCAACCCTGGTCTGAATATAAATTAAATAATATAACACAACCTGGTTTACAGGATGCGAAAAAATATAGTCTTGGTTTTGAGTATCGTCCGACTCTTTCACCGGGAAATACTTTCTGGGAACAAATAATCTGGCGTTCGGGCTTAAGTTTTGAGGAAACTCAATATATGATTAATAGTAAAGGCATAAACCAGTTTTCAGTTTCAGGTGGATTTTCTTTACCGATCAGTTATGGTAATACGCTTGATTTAGGAGTTCAGTATTCGATGAGAGGAACAAGAGATTCCGGCTTAATTAAAGAAAATATAATTCGGCTGAACTTTGGAATTAGTTTTGGAGAGTTGTGGTTTATAAGGCCGGAAGATTAATAATAACAAAAATTCATTAAAGAGGTTTCAGGACTTTTAGTTCTGAAACCTTTTTGTTTTAAATGATTAAGGTTAAATTTCTATTTACCAATAAAGAAATATTTTAATACGAATGAATACTCCATTAAAGAATGATATAGAAATTTTTGAAGTTCTAAATAAAGAATTAAAACGCCAGCAGGAAAAGCTCGAATTGATTGCGTCCGAAAACTTTGTAAGTCCAGCTGTACTGCAAGCAGCCGGAACTGTTCTTACAAATAAATATGCTGAAGGTTATCCGGGGAAAAGATATTACGGCGGATGCGAATTCGTTGATATGGCGGAAGATATTGCCCGGGAAAGATTAAAAAAACTTTTCGGAGCAGAGTATGTTAATGTTCAGCCGCATAGTGGTTCACAAGCTAATATGGCAGTGTTTATGACTCTGTTAAAACCTGGGGATAAGTTTTTGGGATTGAGTCTTGCACATGGTGGACATTTAACTCACGGTTCTCCGGTTAATTTCTCAGGACAATTGTATCAAGCCATTGGTTATACACTAAATAAAGAGACTAAAACATTAGATTACAACCTGATAGAAGATTTAGCTAAGAAAG
>CAYNUV010000287.1:0-4721 GCA_964400245.1 uncultured Ignavibacteriaceae bacterium | reverse complement strand
ATTTCACTATTTTATTTGATAAAATAGAAGAAGCTGTAGAAGCAAATGAACAGGATTTCGAATTCGATGTTAAAATTAATAAAGAAATTGATGAACATATAAAGTATCTAAAGGATTTTTATGATGTAAGTAATCAAGAATATGAAATACTTACAAGATCATAATTTTCTATTTTAATTTTTATTGAATCCATATCAGTTTTTGATATGGATTTTTTTTGTTCTGTAAACCCTCTTTTCCCACTCACTCATAACCAAATTATTCTTATTTTAAAAGTTCAGTTTTTCAAATCCGTTGTAAATAAAAATTATCATGCTTGAAAAGAAAAATAATCATAAAGAAAAGAAAATAGTTGTTAAAGGTGCTAGAGAACATAATTTAAAGAACCTTACTTTTGAGATTCCCCGCAATAAGCTTGTTGTTTTTACGGGAGTAAGCGGGAGCGGTAAATCATCTCTTGTCTTTGATACGATTTATGCTGAAGGACAAAGAAGATACGTGGAAAGTCTTTCTGCTTATGCAAGACAATTCCTTGAAAGGATGAATAAACCTGATGTGGATTTCATACAGGGAATTAGTCCGGCTGTTGCAATAGAACAAAAAACAGGTGCAAGAAATACCCGCTCAACTGTTGGAACTACAACTGAGATTTACGATTACCTTCGTCTTCTTTATGCAAGAATTGGAAAAACCATTTGCTTTCAGTGCGGTAAAGAAGTTAAAAAAGCAACTACATCAACTGTAACACAATGGCTTGAAGAACAGAATGACGGATCAAAATTTTATCTTGGCTTTCCGCTCCACGCTCACGAAGGTACAACAGTTAAGCAGGAAGTTGATCTACTTAAGAAAAGAGGATTCTTCAGATTGTACTTTAATAAAAAGCTTGTTGATTTGAATGAAGATAAAGTTACTCTCGCCAAAAATAAAAAAGATATAAAAGTTGTTGTTGAAAGATTCAAAGTAACAAAAGATGAAGTACGCGAGAAGCTTGCCGATTCAATCGAAGTTACATTTAAAGAAGGAGAGAACAGGCTTGTTCTTATAAATGCTGATACGAACGAGTTGAAAGAGTTCAACAAGTTTTATGAATGCTGCGGAATACGATATGAAGAGCCGGAGCCGCGTTTCTTTTCTTTTAATAATCCGTTCGGTGCCTGTCCCGTTTGCCAGGGGTTCAGTAAAATGATCGGCATTGATATGAATCTCGTTATACCAAATCCAAACCTCAGCATAATGGATGGTGCAATTGCTCCTTTCAGAACGCCAAAGTACACTTCATATTTGCGCGATCTTATTCAGAATGCAAAGCAGTTTAATATTCCAATTAATATTCCTTATAAGGAATTAAGTGGACAGCAGGTTTCGTTAATTAAAAAAGGTTTCGGATCATTTAAAGGGATTGATAAATTTTTTGAGAAGCTTGAAGAAAAAACTTACAAGATGCACATCCGCGTTTTATTAAGCAGGTACAGAGGTTATACAACTTGTACTGCCTGTAAAGGTTCGCGATTGAGAAGAGAAGCATTACAGGTTAAGATAGCAGAAAGATCAATTTATGATGTTGTACAATTACCGATTGAGCATTCAATAAAATTTTTTGAAGAGCTTCGATTATCTGAATATGATATGATGGTTGCTGAGAGAGTATTAAAAGAAATTATTAAGCGCTTGACCTTCCTTAATAATGTTGGTATAGGTTATCTTACTCTTGAAAGATTAAGCAGCACTTTATCAGGCGGAGAAACACAAAGAATAAATCTTGCAACATCACTTGGTTCTTCTTTGGTTGGAACTCTTTATGTCCTTGATGAGCCAAGCATCGGATTGCACCCAAGAGATAATTTAAAACTCATAAACATTCTCAAAAATCTCAGAGATATTGGAAACAGTGTTCTTGTAGTTGAACATGATCCGGAAATGATGAAACATGCAGATGTTTTGGTTGATATGGGTCCTAAAGCAGGAATTAATGGTGGAGAGATAATAGCACAAGGAACTTATGATGAAGTTTTAAAAAACCCTGATTCACTGACTGGTAAATATCTTTCCGGCAAATTAAAAATTCCTGTTCCTAAAAAAAGAAGAACACAAAAGACTAAAGAAGTTGAAATTACCGGTGCTTCTGAAAACAATCTTAAAAATATTAATATCAATATTCCTCTTAATAAATTTGTAGTGATTACCGGCGTTAGCGGCTCGGGTAAAAGCACACTCATTCATGATATTTTATATGGTGGTATTGCAAAATATTTTGGTTTCGCCCCTTTTAAAGTTGGCAAGTTTGATGACATAAGAGGTGGACAATTTATAGATGATATTGTAATCGTTGATCAGTCGCCAATCGGCAAAACGCCAAGATCAAATCCTATAAGCTACATTAAAGCATTTGAAATCATCAGAGATATTTTTGCTTCGACTCACCAGGCTAAATCAAGAGGATATAAGCCGGGATATTTTTCTTTCAATGTTCCCGGCGGAAGATGTGAAACCTGCCAGGGTGATGGATTCATTAAAGTTGAAATGCAGTTTCTTGCCGATCTTTACCTTGAATGTGAAGATTGCAATGGAACACGGTACAAAAAAGAAATGCGTGAGATTACATACAGAAGAAAAAATCTTGTTGAAGTTCTTAATATGACTGTTGATGAATCGGTTGAATTCTTTGCTGGGAATGACAGGCTGGAAAAACTTTTGCAGATTCTTCAGGATGTTGGTTTAGGTTATATAAAACTTGGACAGCCTTCAAATACTTTATCAGGTGGTGAAGCACAAAGAATTAAACTTGCTTCACATTTAACCGGGCAGAGAGAAAGGAAGCATATACTTTTTATTTTCGATGAACCAACGACAGGACTTCACTTTGATGACATATCAAAACTCCTTAACTGCTTTAACCTTTTGCTTGAAAGAAATAATTCTGTTGTTATAATTGAGCATAATCTTGAAGTGATAAAATGCGCAGATCATATAATTGATCTTGGTCCTGAAGCCGGAGAAAAAGGCGGAGAGATTGTTGCAGAAGGAACTCCTGAAGAGATTGCAGCGAATGAAAATTCCTGGACGGGGAAGTTTTTAAAAGATTATCTTGATTGAGTATGTTTAATTAAAATTATTTTATATAAATTCAGGTATAAATAAATCTGTAAAGTAGAATCAGCAAATGACTTTCATAGATCAAACAGCAACAACCAGCACTGAAAGATTAATTTCCGGAGAGATTAATATCAATGCAAACATTAATGAAGTTTGGAAAGCATGGACAACAGTTGATGGAATAAAATCTTTTTTTGCACCTGATTGTAAAATTGATTTTCGTGTTAGCGGGAAATATGAAATACTTTTTCTGCAGAATGAAAAACAGGGAAGGAAAGGATCTGAAGGATGTATTATACTTGGTATCGAAGAAAATAAGATGCTCACTTTTACTTGGAACGCTCCCGCCGAACTTCCACTTGCCAGAGAACAGAGAACTTTTGTAATAGTCAGGTTTACTGAAATTGATGAACGGCATACACAGGTTAATCTTACTCATATTGGTTGGGGAGATGGCGGTGAGTGGGATGCTGCATTTGAATATTTCAAAAGAGCATGGCTCAAAGTTGTTCTTCCAAGATTGAAATACAGGTTTGATGTTGGACCTGTTGATTGGAGTAATCCGCCGACTTTTAATTAATCTTCTCTACAAAATATAATTTTATGGCTTGGTTAATTCTTTTTATTGCCGGACTTTTTGAAATTGCCTGGGCAATAGGTCTTAAATATTCAAATGGATTTACAAAATTATGGCCAAGTGTTTTTACAATCGTAAGTATTCTTATTAGTATGGGATTGCTTGCATACTCGCTTAAATTTCTCCCTGTTGGAACTGCTTATGCTGTCTGGACAGGTATTGGTGCTGTTGGAACAGCTATTCTTGGAATAATTTTATTTGAAGAATCAAAAGAACTTGTAAGAATTTTCTTCATCTTCTTGATAATAGTTGGTATAGTTGGTTTAAAAATATTTTCAGGCAGCGGTAATGGTTAAGAAAAGTGCCGGGCTACTAATGTATATCAACAAGAATTCAGAATTAAAAATTTTCCTGGTTCATCCCGGCGGTCCGTTCTTTACAAAGAAAGATGAAAATAGCTGGAGTATTCCTAAAGGTATTATAGAAGATAATGAGGATAAGCTTGATACCGCTATCCGGGAATTTGAAGAAGAAACAGGGTTAAAACCTTCCGGTGATTTTATACCGCTTGGTGAAGTTACTCTTAAGAGTGGTAAAATAATTTCCGGATGGGCTTTTGAAGGTAAAGTGGATTTGGATTTTACCTATAATAGTAATTTATTTGAAATGGAGTGGCCTCCGAATTCCGGAAAGAGACAAAAATTTCCTGAAGTAGATAAGTTTGAATTTTTTACTGTTGAAGCTGCTAAAAAGAAAATCAATTCGGCTCAGATTACTTTAATAGATAACCTGATTAAATACCTGTCAACAAATAATCGTTAGAGTTATGAAAAGCATTGTCTTAGTTTTAATATCTCTTTTAATTATCGTTACAACTTTTTTTGTAGATATTTCTGAAACCAAAGAGCAATCGTTTGTCAAAGGAAAATATACAATTGTAATTCATGGCGGTGCAGGAACAATAAATAAGTCAATGCCTGATTCTGTAAAAGAAGAATATTTGAAATCTCTTTCTGAAGCATTAAAGATTGGAAAAGAAATTCTTGAA
>CAYNUV010000286.1:0-4723 GCA_964400245.1 uncultured Ignavibacteriaceae bacterium | reverse complement strand
CCTGCTCTTCCTGCACCCTGCGTTAAAAGCTGGAATGTTCTTTCATCAGCACGGAAATCGGGAAGCCATAAAGTAGTTTCAGCAGAAATTACTCCTACAAGCGTGAGCCGCGAAAAATCCAATCCCTTTGAAACCATTTGTGTCCCAACAAGAATATCAACTTCTCCTTTGCTGAAATCCATAAGTATCCTGCTAAGCGAACCTTTCTTAGAGACTGAATCGGAATCAACTCTCTTTACTTTTGCTTTAGGAAAATAATATTCAATCTCATCTTCAACTCTTTCAGTTCCAGTTCCAAAATATTTTAATGAGAAAGATCCGCAGTTACGGCATGCTTTCGGAACATCTTTTGTAAAACCACAATAATGGCATTTAAGAATATTCTGGTTAATGTGGTAAACAAGCGGAACGGAACAATTATCACAAATCTCAAGTTCGCCGCAGTCATCGCAATAAATTTGTGTTGAGAATCCTCTCCTGTTCTGAAGAATGATAACACCTTCTTTTTTCTTAAGCCTGTCTTCAATCTTATCAAGTAAAAACTTTGAGAAGACATGTTCCATCTTCTTCTTTTTTCTTTCATTCGAAATATTAATAAGATGAATCTTCGGAAGCTTTGCATTATCAATTCTCTCAGGAAGTTCAAGCAGCTTATACTTCCCTGTTCTTGCATTGTACATACTTTCAATAGATGGAGTTGCAGAACCAAGGACAACAGGACACTTATGATGCTGTGCAAGAATAATAGCACTATCACGTGCATTATATTTGGGAACCGAATCATACTGCTTATAGCTCGCATCATGTTCTTCATCCACAACAATAAGCCCTATATCATTTAAAGGTGCAAAGAGAGCAGAACGTGCACCGATTACAACTTTCGATTTCCCGTTAAGTATTTTTCTCCACGAATCGTACCTCTCTCCAAGTGACATCCTGCTGTGAAGGACGGATACTTCGTTTCCAAAATTGTTATAGAAGCGTGAAGTGATCTGGGGAGTTAAAGAAATTTCAGGTACAAGAATTAAAGCCGCTTTATTAATTTCAATTATTTTTTTTGTAAGTTCTATATAAACCTGTGTTTTACCGCTGCCTGTAACTCCATGTAAAAGGTAAGGCTGGAATTTTTTCTCTTCAATTGATCTGGAAACTTCATCAACTATATTTATCTGCTTTTCTGTTAAAAGAAACTCGACTTTTCTTTCAGTATATGTTTCTATATAATCGCGGGAAATTTCCTTCTCAAAAACTTTTACCAAACCTCTTTTTACAAGTCCTTCTATAGATGATTTTTTTGATTCGGTTTTCTCAACTAAATAACCAAACGGAACAGACTCACCTTTTAACGTGGTTAGAAAAAGAAGTGCGCTTACCTGTTTTGGAGATTTTTTTTCCATTTCGGGGAAATACGAGTAAATTTCTCCAACAGGTTTTGCAAGTTTAACAAACTTGGCTTTTTTAATTTTTACTTTTGCACCTGAAAGCTCATTAAGAATTGTAACCGCTCCCTGCTTTTCCAAACTGCTTAATGTTGAGTAGATATTTTTTTTCTGTACAAGTCTTTGAAGATGCGGAAAATTAATCTCATCTCTCTCAGAAAGAATTTTCAATATTCTGGATTTTAAAGAGTTTTTATCCTTCTCCCCGGAAAGAAGCTTTGCAGTAAAATTAGTATCGCTTATAATTTTTCTTTTAGATTCAACTTCGAGCCCATAAGGGACAGCAAGCTTTAGTGCTTCCCCGAGCGATGAGAGATAATAATCAGAAAGCCATTTGTAAAACTCAAGATACTTTTCTGTGAAAACGGGTTTTAAATCAAGTATGTCATCAACAGGTTTTATCTGATCTTTTACATTGGTTGCTAAAGATGTTGATATGATGAAACCAGTAAGAGTTCTTTTACCAAAAGGTGCAACGGCACGCACGCCAGGTTTTGCAATCGGTTCTAAAGATTTGGGAATTGTGTATGTAAAAGCATTCCTGAAAGGTAAAGGAAAAACTATCTCAGCATACATTAATTTTCTTCATTATAAAAAGGTGATAGATCCCTGTAATACATATCATCAAAATCGGTTGCTATCATATCAAATAAAAGTGTCTTCACATTTTTATCCCACACAATTCTCTTGTATTCATCTGAATAAATAATCTCTCCATTCGTAGAGTAAATACTGTCTTCAAGATCCAGAGTCATATAATAAAAACCATCTTCGTAGGCAATCCCTTCAACCTTTGTTATGTCATCAAAATTAATCCTGGTTTCACCATTAAGAAGATCGTCTTTTACATACAATCTGCGGGAGGTAATATCTTTCCCTTCATTCTTCATGTCTGAAATGAATTTTTCACTTTTGTATATGTAATCAAAAAGAGTAGTTTTATCTTCTTCAAACTCTTCATCGCTTTCTGCATCAGAACGGATATCGTAAACTTTAATTATTCCTTTACCTTTAAGTTCATCTTCAAGATTGAGTTCGTAAGATATCCTGTGAAAAGTAAGACAGCCTGAGAGAAAGAACGATAATGATATAAATACTATTATAAGATGTTTCTTCATTGCAAAAATTCCTTTGTTTTTATTTTGCACAGATTAATAATCTGTGCTACGAAATTAAACAACTGCAGCTTCAAGCAAAGTTATTTTTTTTTCATCAGCATTTAACTCTGCTTTAATACCGAACGGGATTGTGAATTTATTTTTTATATGCCCGAAAGATAAACCATAAATAACCGGAATGTCTAAGCCAGAAAACCTGTCAAATAAAACTTCCATCAGAGAAAAAGAACTATCAAACGAAGGATTTTCTTTTTTGGGCTCGCAGTTATCAAAAACTCCGAGAGCAATTCCTGCTACTTTATCAAACTTACCGGACATTAACATTTGTGTCAGCATCCTGTCAATCCTGTATGGTTCTTCGGTTGTTTCTTCCAAGAAGACAATCTTATTTTCCGTAACAACATCATACTCAGTTCCAATTAAAGAAACAACTACAGATAAATTTCCTCCGACAATTTCTCCTTCAGCTTTTCCACTTGCTATTATTACAGGTTCAGAATTATTCTCTTCGGGTCTACTGATAAGTTGAAGCCCTTCATTTGGAAACATTAAAACATTTTTAAAATAATTAATATTAAATTCATTAAAAGTTGAAATTCCTACTGGACCATGAAAACAAATCAATCCTGTCTTAGAAAAAATCCCATACAATAAAGCAGTTACTTCACTGTAACCGATTAAAACTTTTGGATTATTTTTTATAATTTCATAATCCAGCAAAGGTAGAATTCTTGCACAACCATAACCGCCTCGTGCACACATTATTCCTGCAATATTTTTTCTTGAAAACATTTCGATTAATTCTTCTGCACGCTGTTTATCGTTACCTGAAAAGTAACCGGTTTTATTTAGAATAGAATCAATAAATACAGATTTAAATCCAAGTTGTTTAAGATTTTCTATACAGTCCTTGAGTTCTTTTTCTGAGATGTAACTTCCTGGAGTAACTAGAGCAATAGTATCTCCTTCTTTTAATCTCTTTGGTTTAATCTTTTGTAATGGATGCTTATTAGTATATGAAATAATTTTTTCTGAAGGAAGAAAAGGAATAGCTGAAGCAAGTGATAAAGTTTTAATAAAGTTTTTTCGTTTCATATGATTTTTTCATCATACAACAAATGATCAAATGTTTCCCTGCTTCTGATGATTTGAAATTTATCGCCGTCAACCATTATTTCTGCAGGACGTCTTCTCGCATTGTAATTTGAACTCATAACTATGCTGTATGCCCCTGCGGACATAATTGCCAAGTATTTCCCGGACTTAGTTTCAGTGATTGTTCTGTCTTTAGCAAAGAAATCTCCCGACTCGCAAACAGGTCCCACAATATCTGCAACAATATCTTTATCCGATTTGGAAATCTCGACCGGCTGGATATGGTGATATGCTGAATAAATACTTGGTCGCAACAGATCATTCATTGCAGCATCAACAATAATAAAATTCTTGTTGCTGGTCTTTTTGTTGTATAAAACTTTTGTTACTAAAACACCCCCGTTACCGGTAAGAAATCTTCCCGGCTCAAAAAAGATTTCACAGTCAAGCTTCTTTAGTTTAGGAATAATTGCTTTGGCATATTCAACAACACCAAATGATTTTTCATTATTGTATATAACTCCAATTCCGCCGCCTACATCGAAATGTTCAACTTTAACTCCATAAGATTTTACTTTAAAATAAAATTCAGAAAGTTTATCAACAGCTTCTGTAAATGGCTCAATTGATGTTATTTGCGAACCGATGTGCATATCAATCCCGACAAAAGAAATGTTACTAAACTTTTTATAGTCTTTAAATATTTCTTCAGCTTCAGAAGCTTCAACTCCAAATTTGTTTTGAGACAGACCTGTTGAAATGTATGGATGAGTCTGTGGATTTACATCCGGATTTATGCGTACACCAACTCTTGCAGTTTTCTTTATTTTACCTGAGATTTCATTTATCAATTCAATTTCCTCAGGTGATTCTGCTTTTATCATTATCAGATCTTTTTCAATTGCTAGCTTTATTTCATCAGGAGTTTTTCCAACACCAGCCATAAGCATTCTTTTGGGATCAACTCCTGCATTGAATGCCCGGTAAAACTCCCCTTCTGAGTTTACATCAATTCCACTCCCAAGATCATAAAATGTTTTTATAACGCTCAGGTTAAAATTTGCTTTAACA
>CAYNUV010000285.1:0-4768 GCA_964400245.1 uncultured Ignavibacteriaceae bacterium | reverse complement strand
TTCATAGACATGCTGAAGATTCCTGTTTCCGCTTAAATAAGCTTTTAAAGCATCAGCTAATCCAAAATCGGTAACAGAAGGAAGATTAGAATTAAAGTTAGGAGTAAAAGCACTCTCCTCCTGATAAGATGCGAGATAAACGGGATCACCTTTCCAGACTTCACCAACAATATTAGTATTTGGGTATTCATCAAGAATTGCCTTTGCCCATTCAGCCATAAATTCTGCATCGGCATAAGGATAAGTATCTTCTCTTATTGCATCAATCCCGGCATATTCCATCCACCAGATTGTATTCTGAATAATGTAATTTGCCATAAAAGGGTTTTCCTGATTCAAGTCAGGCATATAATCTGTAAACCATCCGGTAGTACTGTTAAGTAACGTTGATTTATCTCCGTGTACATCAACTATCGCAGCTTTATCATGATTGGTTATATGAAAATTATCTGTAGAACCATTTATCCAATCTTTAACAGGAAGATTTCTCATCCAAGAATGATTTATATGAATATGATTTGCTACATGATCAAGAATAATCTTTATTTCTCTCTTATGAGCTTCTTCAACAAGTTTTTTATAAAGTACATTTGAACCAAGACGCGGATCAACTTTATAAAAATCTGTCGCGCCATAACCGTGATAACTAACCTGGGTACTGTTTTCTATAACAGGGTTAAGCCATAATGCAGTAAAACCTAAATCCTTTACATAATCGAGGTGATCAATTATTCCCTGTAAATCACCGCCATGCCGTGAACTTCCTTTTAAACGGTCAAGATCATTTCCATATCCTTCAACAATATCATTTGATGTATCACCATTTGCAAAACGATCAGGCATAATTAAATAAATAATATCGTCAGCATTAAATCCCAGATGTTTTTTCTTATCAGTTTCCCTTTGTAAGAATGAATAACTAAACTCTACTTTTGATTTATCACTCTGAAGAATAAGTTCATAATTCCCGGCCTTTAAATCAGTAGGGATTTCAACATCTATAAAAGCATAAGAAGGATTTTCAATCTTGTGAACTTTTATAATTTCAATTTTATCATCATTAAAACTTGCTTTAATATCTTTAAGGTTTTCACCATAAACCATAAGCTGAACTTTGTTCCAATTCATTTCAACCCACCAGTTTGGCGGTTCTATTTTATTAATTTTAATTTCTTGCGAATAAATAATGGTCGGAAGGAAAAGGAGAAATAATAAAAGCAGGATTTTTTTAATCATATTACAACAGAAATATTCATTCAGTAATTATCAAATAAATTTAGACTAAAATAGGAAATGGCTTTGAATATTAAAAGAAATTTGCTTCATCTAAAAAGAATTCTTAAAACAGTTTTAGAGCCTAAAAATAAGGCTGCCAAATATGTTCTTAATTCTTTAATAAGATTTTTATGATTTTCATAATCATAACTGTAATTGTATATTTTTATTCTTAAAATCTTTTGAAGATAAAACGGGTAAGCAAAAGCCCAAAATATTCTAACCTTTAAAGGCATTTTTTTTAGAATTAATATTTCTCTATCCAGTAATTTTAATACTGGAGGAATTTTTTCACTTAACCATATATGGAGATATTCATCTTCAGGATTATTTACATTGATATTATAAAGTTCAATGTCTTCCCCACTTATATTCACATAACCATCTTCCAAATCCTTGAAATAGTCTCTCAAAGTTCCCGCATACCATAATAACTCTCCAAGATTTTTGTAATCATAACTATCATCAGGAAACATAAAACTATGAACCAATCCAAACATTGCTTTATTCTGAAGAGATATATAACAAGTGAGTTCCTTTTCTGAGAAAATTCCATTTTTCTTAAGACGATATACATCCATACTCAATATACCGATATCTTGCTCTTCTTCTTGGAATAATATACCGGACATAACCCACGCTTTGCTCAATCTTTTCCTGGCAATATTTTCAGCCTGCCTGAAAGCTAATTTTATATTAACAATTTTATTCATTAAATGGGATTATTAACTATAAAAATATTTTGAAAAAAAATTTTATGCTGAGGGAGATTGACTGTAAATATATTTTTACTTCTTTTTTAAATTCCTTTTTATGTTTTACTCCAAAATTATAATCATACATTTTAATTCTTATTATATCATATATCATAAATGGATAAATAGGGCTCCAAAATAATTTTATTTTCAGAGGCATTGAATTAAAAACTAATATATCCTCATTCAATATCGTTAAACATTCAGGATATTTATCCTTCATCCAATCCATACGATTATTATCTTTTTTTATATGACGGAGATTCAGATTATATTTTTCAATTTCCTCTTTGGAAATGTTGATATATCCGGAATCAACGTCCTCAAAAAAGTCCCTTAAAATCAGTACCCTCCAAATAAATCTTCCAATATATTTATCACTTTTTCGAATTTTAACCTTTGGCAGAAGGAAATAATAGGTAAGATTAAAAACCGGCACAACTACTTTATCTAAATATTCATTTAATTCATTTCCCGTGAATATTCCATTATTGTAAAGACGCTGCGCATCCATTTTAATAGATTCAAGACTGTTCTTTACTTCATTAATTAATTCGTAGTTAGATACAGCATATCGAATAAAATGAAGGAGAAAATATTCTTCATTTGATTTTAGCCCAATATTTTGATCACTCGACAGTATGCTTATCAGGTTTAACTGGTTATTAATAAATTCTAATTTTTTATTTTTATCATTTGCCGGATCATCAACAAAATCATCAGCCCACTTTAGATAATAAAAGCACAGGTAAAGATATTTTCTTTCATTTTTATTAAGAAGAAGGTAGGCAATAGCCCATAATTTTAGCGAACGTTTACGGGTATACCTTGCTGATAATTTAAATGCTTCGGTTAAAGAGAGGTTTTTTATGTTTAATCCTCACTTTGGTTTTGGTATGTAAATAAAACCCTTAAAGAAAATATTTAAGCTCATGTGGAGTGATAACAGATATGTTTTTATTTCTTTAAAAAAAGTGTGTTCAGAAATATATTCCAGATTATATCCATAAACTTTTGCTCTTATAACCCACACCATTCGGTATACCAGGGAGTAATAAGTAAAAACTCTGAATTTTAAAGGTAAATATTTTAAAAGCGATGCCTCATCGTATAAAATTCCAAGTATAAAGCTTATTCTTTCAGCTAAACAAAAAGCAAAATTCTTATCCTTTTTTAAATTTTTAATATCAATCGTATAATAGTTTATTACCTCTGCGGGTATGTTTATAAATCCGGCATCTATATCTTCCTCCAAATCCCGGATCATTAAAGCAGCTGTTGTGAATTTTGATCCCAGGTAAAATTCCTCTCGATATTCAGATTTCGGCAAAGTAAAAACGTATAAAATATTAAAAAGAGATTTTGACATTAGATCTATATAATGATCAAGATCGTTGTTAGAAAATACGCCTGAATTTTCAAGCCTGTCAACATCCATGCTCAATGCATCCATCATGTTTTTTACTTCATCTAACAACTTTAAATCCCCTGTTGATTTTGCAAACTCGGTAAAATAAAAAAGACATGCTTCCTCAATCCCTGTAGGCTCAAAACTATTTTCATTATAAGTCAGACATACAAGCTTTTTCTGATGTTCAATAAACTTTCTCTTTTGCTTAACGGGAAGATCAGGATTATCAACAATATCATCAGCCCATCTTAAATAGGCGAAACAAAGATTTACATAATCTCTTTGCGATTTATTTATTAAGAAATCCAAAATCTTTGATGCTTTGGGTTGGTCATTCTTTGCAATACTCCGTGCAAATTCAGCTGCACTATTAAAATCCAACATTTCAGCAGAATTATAATTCATATAACATCGGGCCATTATTACCAAACGCTATAATCCTGTTAGACATAGTATTTTTTATGTCCAGCTTATTTATACAGAGATCGAGTTGTAAATCCCTTTTATTATGTATTAATTCTTTTTCTCCATGTTCATAAACTTTCTTCCCAATAAATTGACTCATTTCTGACCAGTTCTTTAAAGCAATTAAAATCAGAGCAGTAATTGCTTCATCTGACCAAAATTCAGATACTGAGGGAATTTGCGAATAAACAAAAGTGGTTTTCTGCATTTTAATTGGAATCCAGCCGCCGCTCACAAATCCTTTTGTAAATCTTATAACGCTGCTTACTTCAGGAATAAGATTGATCCTTTCAAGATTATTTATTGCCCATTGTTCAGAATAATTAATAAGTATGTGATGAATAAAATCAGGATTGACTTGAGACTTACTATCTACTTCACTGAGATAATTATAAAATTCTGTGTTCCCCATAGATTTGTATGATTCAATATCTCCATACAACTGAAATTTAGACCTGCTTACATAATCATTTGTAAAATCAATGCTTTTTTGTATAGCCGATTGTATTGAATCAATTCGTTCCTTATCCTTACAGTTGCGTGAAGTGTGTACCATAGTTACCATTTTAGAAAAGCCAAGCTGCTGCATCAACATACCAAAGCGGAGAAAAAACCTGAACCCGCTGCTGTACTTTTCAAGATCAGAACTTCCATTATTGCTGCTTCTGTGACCATCGAGATATAAGTATGGAACAAATGAATCTGTGTACTTTTCAATTTCCAGATTTTCAAAACCGGGAAGGGATTTTATTTTTTGTAATGAAGTCACGAAGAAGTTCACTTTTTTAATGAGATGAAAAAATATTTTTTCTAAAATCTCTGTATGAAACTTAAGAAATAAGAAGTGAAATGAGAAACGAGA
>CAYNUV010000284.1:0-4771 GCA_964400245.1 uncultured Ignavibacteriaceae bacterium | reverse complement strand
TTTACTGACATTTCTATCTTGGCGAATCTATGACATTTCTATCCTGCTATTACACTGGTAATATTAAGAAGAAAGAAAATTTTGAATGGACATTTATTATTGATAATGAAAATATCATCAAGAACGATAAAGTCGAGTATAATTATGAAAAACGGCCTATCCATAAAGAACGATGCCCAGCATGTGGAGGAGAAGGAAAATTTATTAAAACTGAAAAATGTTATACTTGTAAAGGATCTGGTACAACGAAGAATAAAGAAGGTAAAATAGTAAAATGCCAATATTGTGATGGAAGTGGGAAAGTAAGTTTTACAGAATTTTGCAAAACATGCGGAGGCAAGGGTTTAATCGAATACCCCAAATCAAAAACGCCTCCTATATCAAAAGAGGTTATCTGGACTGGATGGAATGTAAGAGTTGAAACTAATCCTCCTGGTGCAAAAATAAAAGTTGTTAATACTAAAACAGGCGAATATTCTGATGAAGGAAGAAGTAATATAGACGTTTCCTGGTATCAATGTTCTGCAAAAGAATGCCCTATAATTATAGAAATGAATGATAAACAGATTAAGGTATTACCTTTTGATAAGGATGGAAAAGAAATAGGAAAAGTAGTTGTAGATTTCTCCAATCAGGCAAATCCACTAGTCATGGAAGGTCAGATAGTAAATTAAGATTTGATTTTTATAAACATGTGAGAAATTATGCAAGAAACCATGAAATAAAATTAAAGTGATTTTGAATAGCTTACTAAGATATTTAGAAAGGAATTTATTTATGAAAAGAAATTTATTTATGAAATCCTTTAATAGGTTTTTAATAAAATTGATTATCTACCAAGTTTTTATAGGCGGTTTTCTTTATTATGCTTTTGCACAATCAAACATACCACAAGGAATTTCAGGTGAAATTTTTTATGAGAAAAATGAATTCTCTGATAGTTCTATAGCTAAAATTCTCGATTTAGAAATTCCAGATCAGATTTATCCAACTAATAATGCTACCGATGTACCTATAATTCCCAAATTTATTCATGGAACAATTCCACAAGCAAATCGATATGAATTACAAGTCTCGTTTAATCAGAATTTTAGTAATATAATTTCATATTCATATTGGCAATTTGCCGCACCATTAACTATAAATTATTTAGAGTGGTTTCCTGGTATAACAGATATTGAGAATTTTACAAACAATACAATTTATTATTGGAGAGTTAGAGCTATAGCTACCAATACCAATGAAGAAAGTCCATGGTCACAGCCTTTTAAATACACAACAAAATCACCTGGAGGAACTGTTAATCGCCCTACTTTAGTTAATCCCGCAAATAACTCTATAGTTCCATGGATAGATATAACTTTTCAATGGAATCAAGTATCAACTGCAAATTGGTATCAGGTGCAGTGGAGTACAAGCAGTACTTTTAGCGGTTTTTCTTTTCAGTGGTCTAATATGGAAAACCCCACACATATAACTAATATAAAACCTGTTACTAATTATTATTGGAGAGTAATTGCGTTTAATGATAATTCAATAAGTCCGTTTTCTTTAAATGGAAATTTTTCAACTGGAAATCAAGTTACACTAATTCAAAACGAATATACCTTTGACGATGGGAGTGGTCTTGATAATTATGCTAACAGCTTAGAGTTATACTGGCTAATTCAACCAACAAACTCAGAAAATATTACGTTAACTTTTTTATCGTTTGATACTGAAAGTGATTATGATTTCGTTACAATATATGATGGGCCTAATACAAATTCTCAAATCCTTGGAAACTTTAGTGGGAATCAAATCCCTCCCTCAGTTACTTCATCAGACGGAATAATGCTTGTTAAATTTAAAACTGATGGTTCAATAACAAAATCTGGATGGACCGCTAATTATTTAGCTGGAAATAAAACTCCAATTATTTTTATCCCAGGAATTATGGGCTCCCCTTTATATAATGATATCAACAATGACAATCACCTTACATCAAATGAAAGAATGTGGATCAGATTAGCATTCTTAAATGATTTGTCTCCTTTACAACTAGACACATTAGGAGTTAATCCTTATGATGAAGAATATAATGTTAAGGTATCGCCTATAAGAGGTGATAATGTAAGAACTATATATCAGGAACTTGATCCTGGTCCTTGGCCCCATATTTCGAATTTACCTCTAAGCAAATACAGTGGTCTGATCAATGAATTAGAAAATTTACAAAATGGATATAAAATTGATGATTATGATTACAATCATGACGAAGAAGAAAATCTTTTTGTTTTTACGTATGATTGGAGAAAAAGTAATGATTACAATGCTCAGGTATTAGCTGATTTTATTGATAGCGTTTTGAATTGGAATTCCTCTAATCAGGTTAATATAATTTCACATAGCATGGGAGGAATAGTTGCAAAAGCAGGTATAAATTTTTTAGGGAATAATAAGAATAAAATAAAAAAAATAATTTTTATAGGAACTCCACATTTAGGTGCTTCCAAAACACTATGGTCCGCTCTGACAGGGAATTTAATGATCACACTACAAAATTTATTGATTTCGACTTATTCTCACATTCGTCATATAAGCAAGAATTTTCCTTCTCTATACGAATTATTTCCATTTCCTCCGTATTATGATATTTCCTACAACAACGGTGTTTCAGCAAAAAAAGAATTGTATTCTAATACTTTCTATAATATAAATTCTTCATTATCCTATGATGAAGTGGAAGAATTCTTTAAAAATGTTATGCTCTTTCCGAGTAATCACTCTTTTAATGATTATTTAATAGACAATGCAGCTGATCTACATTCCGATTTAGCCTTAGTAGATTTTGGAGACATTGAGGTATACAACATAATAGGCTTTAATGAACCTACTATGGGACGTGTTTACTACTTCCCTTTTTTAACCAAATATTTAACCAATCTAAATGGAGATGGAACTGTACCTTTAAGAAGCGCAGAGCTTATTAATAATAATATAAACACAGCTAATAATTCTTATTACATTAAATCATTTTATGGGAATTATGATCATTTAAGCCTTCCATCTTGTGCACCAGTATTGGAAATAATTGGCGGACTTTTGAAAGAACCTACTTTTACAGGGCCTTTTAATAATATTAATATCTTTACTAATCCACCTGAAAGCTATGGTGCTCCAAACAGTCTACAATTTATAGTAGGAAGTCCGGTTGCGTTGCATGCTTATGATGAAAATGGAAGACATACTGGGCCATTGACAGATTCAACTTGGGAAAATAATATACCTGGAAGTATTTATATTCCTGGCGAGCTCAATGATACTCTTTCTAAAAAGGGGATTGTACTTCCTAAAGAAGGAAGTTATACAATATTAATTTATTCTCTTGGATATCAATCCAGTTTTAATTTCTATGCAGATGAAATTGTAGACGGCGATAATACTATATCCGCTGTTTTTGAAAATGTTCCAGTTTTTACAAATACATTAGCAACTTGTTCTTTAGAATCATCAATAACACCAAATATTTCTTTAATGTTAGATTATGACAATGATGGGACAATTGACACTGTTATTAATCCTACGATTGTCACCGATTTAAAAGATAACGTAATAAATAAGCTTCCATCAAATTATTATTTAGGCCAAAACTACCCCAACCCATTCAATCCATCTACAGTTATAAATTGGCAGTTGCCGGTAAGCAGTTTTGTTACATTAAAAATTTATGATATTCTGGGAAGAGAAGTAGTAACACTTGTTAATGAAGAAAAACCTGCGGGGAATTATGAGGTTGAGTTCAATGCTGCGAATTTACCAAGTGGAGTCTATTTTTATCAGTTGCAGGCGGGTGATTATGTTAATACAAAAAAGATGATCCTTATTAAATAAATAACAAGGTAGAGGTTCAGCACGCTGAACCCCTACTATGAAGTTCTGCTGTTTTTTCCTTATATTAAGAATATTATCAAGAACATTGTTAAACCCATATTTAAAAAATAAAAATGCCAACTGTATTTCGCGAAGGGCCTTATCGTTTTTTCTTTTATGCGGAGATAGAGATGAATCAATTCATATTCATGTTAGAAAGGGATGAAAGCACAGTTAAATTCTGGATTACGCCTGTCAGGCTTCATCGTAGTAAAGGATTTCGAAGGTATGAAATTAGTCTCATTAGGAAGATCATCGAAGAAAAAGAAGAAAATATAAAGAGGTTTTGCGGCGAAACCATCCCTTCGGGAGAATGAGTATTTCAGTAGCTGAGATTCAACCTGCTTTTGCTCAACATATTACAATAAATGAAGACTCCTTAATAGTTGACTTTATTGATGGCAGAACAATCACAGTTCCATTGGAATGGTACCCCCGACTCGTTTACGGAACTCCTGAAGAGCGAAATAACTGGCGATTAATAGGTAAAGGAGAAGGAATTCATTGGCCTGAACTTGATGAGGATATTAGCGTAGAGAATTTATTGGCTGGAAAGCCTTCAGGGGAAAGCCAAAGCTCATTGAAACGGTGGCTGCAATTACGTCCGAAGAAATAGTTATTTATTTTTTCAATTATAAATACTTCTCAAACCATATTTTTCTCATCTCATCAACTTCTTTTCTATGCTTCTTGAGATAGTGGTCTCCTTCCTCAAACAAAACTAAGCGATAAGGAATATTTAACTCATAAAATTTTTTTGCCATTTCAATTGTCTGTAAAGCAGGGACAGTTTCATCGCTTACTCCATGCATTAAGAGATAAGGAATTTGGGGTAGCTTATCTGCAAAATTTATAATAG
>CAYNUV010000283.1:0-4777 GCA_964400245.1 uncultured Ignavibacteriaceae bacterium | reverse complement strand
TATAATCTTTGCTGAAACAACTGTTCCGTGTGCTTCAAAAGTTTGTTGTAAAGTTTCGTCGTTAACCGACCATGGCAGAGAACCCACAAATAATTTAGTACTCACTTAAGAACCTCTAAAAATAATAAATAAAATCCCGGCCTTATTGCCGGATAAGTAAAGGTACGGATAATAAAGGCGATAACCTAATATATAGTAGTGTCCTTAGGACACTACTATATATGAATATTCCCCGATATACGAAGATTAACCATATGAATATTTTAGGTAATCTGCTTAATTATAATGGATTAGCTATCGCTTTAAGATTGATACCTGATATGGTTTTGTAGAGACAAGGCATGCCTTGTCTCTACATTTGAATGAATTATCAAAATCTACATTATCCTTGATGACTTAAGCTCTATATCTGCATATTTCCAGGCTTCATCAAATCTTTTCTTTACTCCTTCGGCTTCTTTAAATTTATTCTGGAAAAGAAGGGACTGGTGCAAACCAAATAATGCCCAGCCATTTTCAGGAATTTCTTCAAGATCTTCAAGATAAACTTTCTCTGCTTTTGTAAATTCACCGGCTTCTATGAGTACAGCTCCAAGATTTTGCCGAACGGGATAAAACCATGTCGGCGGTTCATCATATCTCAGGGTATCCTCAAGTTCAACTCCTTTTTCAAGATGCTGTATTGCCAGCTTGTAGTTTTTCCTTTTAGCAGCAATCTCACCGGCAAGAACTTCATAAGCAACTTTAAGAAGAAGCCCGGCAGAATTTATTCCCCAGATAACAAGCTCTTCAATTTTTTTGTTATTTCTTAAAACATCAAGCTCTGCAAGTTCTTTTTCTGCATCTTCCAATTGATCCTTCGCGACAAAAGCCATTCCTCTTGCATAATGCAAGACACCCTTTGGATATAAACGATCATCAGCGGGTATTTGTTCTTTAAGTATTTCATCCCATTTGCCAAAAGTTACATAACCGTATAAATTTATTACAGCAAAATGCTGTAAGGTTTGATAACCGCACATACCCATAAGTGAGTCAGGTGGTTTTTGTGAAGTGCTTATTGCAGCATCGAGCGCAGTTTTGCTGTCCCCCTCAAGTGTAGCAGTTGCCCAGAGAAAATGATAATTATGGGGATAGTATGCTAGCGGATATAATCCCTGCTGATAACACTGAGATAAATATTCTTCATCGGATTTTATTGCCATTTTATTTGCAAGAGATCCTTTATGATACTCTCCAACCCTTATATAAATATGTGCAGGCATATGAACTAAATGGCCGGCTCCGGGAACTAAATGAGTAAGCTTCTCTGCACTTGGTATTCCACGCTCCGGCTCTTTTGAAGCTTCAACTGCATGAATATATAAATGATTTGCACCAAAATGTTCAGAATCTTTTTTCAAAACATTCTCGAGTATTGAAACAATCTCATTTGTCCATGGCTGCGGAGTACCATCTTTAAACCAATAATCCCAAGGATGCAGATCCATTAAAGCTTCTGCATACATTGTTGCAGCATCAAAATCATCAGGATATTTATTAACTAATTGTCTCATTGCATCTGCATAAGCTGAATCAAGTGAACTGCGGTCATCAGGAGGTTTCTCAGAATATCTTTTTGATAGAGCATGGATGTAATCTTTTTCTCTCTCTGTTTCATCATCAAGTAAAGTTATTGCCTTCTGGATAGCATCAAAGGCAGTTGGAATATCTGCGTTATCCATTGCTGCATTTATATTAGGGCCAAGTACAATAGCCATTCCCCAGTAAGCCATTGCGCAATTGCTATCCAGATGAGAAACTTCCCTGTATGAACGGAAAGCTTCGGCATGATTAAATCCGTAAGTAAGTGTAACTCCCTGGTTAAAATATTTTTGAGCAAGTTCTGAAGATGTGGTTATCGGGAATTCCAGCTTACCAAGGTTTGTAAAGAGAGGTGCTTTTTTTACAGGTTCTTCACTGCAACCTGCAAAGATTAGTAATGCTAAAAATGGATATAAATATTTGCCCATTGCAGACTCCTTTAATTAAGTCCGTAATATTGATGATTAATTAATAAAACTCTATTTGTAAAGGATTAATAACCGTTTAGAAGTTAATTATTGAATTTTTATTTGTCAATAGTCAAAGAATAATTATCAATTATGTTTACAAGTTGATTAAGAAAATCTTGAAAATGGACAAGAAATACCTGGTGAAAGAACAGAGTAATTTTTTTCCGGATCGGTTATTTAGCAGATGAAAAGGTATAACTGAATTTATTAATTCCTGATAATAAATCATCTACTTTTGATTTTTAGAAGTTTTATAGCACGGAAAACCCTATATTTAGAGGGATAAAAAGTTTGCACTCGTTAATTTTTTACTTTGATAAAAAGTTGATTTAACAGATTACCTGAAAAAAAACTATGAAAACCAACCTCTCAGTTTTGCTTGCAATATTTTTTTTATCTCAATCTTTTTTTAGCAATGCTCAGCAGGTAGTCATCAATGAATTTATGCCTTCAAATTCTGTTACAATTGCTGATGAAGATGGAGATTTTTCTGATTGGATAGAACTTTTTAATACTCAGGATTCTTCAATCAACTTAAATGGCTTTGGACTTTCTGATGATTCAACAGATTTGTTTAAATGGACACTTCCTGATTTGAACCTCTCATCTAAAAATCATTTGTTAATTTTTGCAAGCGATAAAAACAGAGTAAACTTAATTAATCATTGGGAAACAATTATTAATTGGGGTGATGATTGGAGATATCGTGTAAGTACAAGTGAACCACCAACTCAATGGAAAAGCCAAGGATTTGATGATCAAACATGGCCGATCGGGCCAAGCGGGTTTGGTTTTGGAGATGGAGATGATTCAACAATTGTTCCTAATGTTATGTCGGTTCATATCAGAAAAATATTTGCTATACAGGATTTGAATGAGATAACTGCTGCTATTTTACATATAGATTATGATGATGCATTTGTTGCTTATTTAAATGGAACTGAAATTGCCCGTGCTAATATTGGTACTATAAATATTCCTCCGCCATATAGTCAATCAGCCGATGCTGCAATTGAACCTGTAATTTATCTCGGCGGAAGCCCGGGCGTATATGTTATCAATAACTTTCAGAATATTTTGGTGCAGGGAGAAAATGTTTTGGCAATCCAGGTTCATAATTATGGAACAAATTCTTCCGATATGACACTTATTCCTTTTCTATCTCTCGGAATGAACACAATACCTCCAAATGCAAACGGTACTCATCCGCTTTTAGACCTTCCGAATAAGTATCTTCACACAAACTTTAAATTGGATGCAGTAGGAGAAAAGTTGTTTTTAACTAATCCGCAGGGAATTATTGCAGATAATATTTCAACCGGGGTAATGCTATCTGATGTCTCGTTTGGAAGACAACCTGATGGAACAAATTTATGGTATTATTTTAATGAAGCTACACCTGGTGATTCCAATTTAACTACAGGGTTTAACGGTGTGGCAGCAGAACCGGAATTTTCTGTTGCAGGCGGGTTTCACTCAGGATCAGCAATTGTTTCTTTATCAGGTAATTCCATTAGTGATGAGATTCATTATACACTTGATGGTTCAGTCCCACATGTATCTTCTACACTTTATACACAACCAATTCAAATAAATGAAACAAAAGTTTTAAGAGCAAGAACTTTTTCCACCGGGTTTATCCCAAGTAAAACAGTTACAAACACTTATCTGATTAATTTCTCAACTCAGCTTCCTGTTTTCTCTATTTCAACTAATCCTGAAAATTTCTTTGATGAACAAACAGGAATTTATGTTCTTGGTGATAGTGCAGAAACATCATATCCTTATTTTGGTGCTAACTTCTGGCAGGATTGGGAAAGACCAATCCATATTGAATTGTTTGATATAAACGACAGCGGGTTCAGTATAGATGCAGGTATAAAAATATATGGGGCATGGAGCAGAGGAAAACCACAAAAATCTCTCGCTATATTTGCCCGTGGAGGTTATGGAAGCAGTGAAATAAATTATCAATTGTTCCCGGAACTTCCATTCACTGAATATGAATCTTTTGTTCTTAGAAATTCTGGGAATGATTGGGAATACACAATGTTCAGAGATGGTTTAATGACAAGTCTTGTTGATGGAATTGATATTGATAAACCTGACTTCAGACCTACAGTTCTTTTCTTAAATGGTGAGTATTGGGGAATTCATAATCTGCGCGAAAAAATAAATGAAGATTTCCTTGAATTGAATCACGATGTAGACAGAGACAGTATTGATATACTTGAGAACTTTGCAATGATTGTTACCGGAGATAGTGTTGAATATATGAACCTGAACTCTTTTATAGAGAACAATAATTTATCTGTTCCTGCAAATTATGAATATGTTAAAAGCAGAGTAGAAGTTGATAATTTTATTAAATACCATGTCTCCCAGATTTATTTTGACAATACCGATTGGCCGGGAAATAATATTAAATACTGGAAAGAAAGAAACACCGGTAAGTGGCGCTGGATTATGTTTGATACAGATTTTGGTTTTGGTTTATATGATGATTTCGGTTACCAGAATAACACAGTAGATTTCGCTACAGAACCAAATGGACCAAGCTGGCCTAATCCACCATGGTCAACATTGTGGTTAAGAAAATTGCTGGCGAATCAGTCTTTCAGGAATGATTTTATTAATTATACAGCGGATCTTTTAAATTCTAATTTTTTACCAAATGCGGTAGTACAAAAAATCAATTCAATAAAGCAAGATATTATTGATGA
>CAYNUV010000282.1:0-4785 GCA_964400245.1 uncultured Ignavibacteriaceae bacterium | reverse complement strand
ATGTTCCATGTTCAGGTACAGGAACTCTTTCCAAGAAACCTGATATTAAATGGAAGCGTGATCTTATTGATATCAGCAGGATGAATGAATTCCAATTAAAATATATTACAAAAGCATCTTCACTTGTTAAGCCCGACGGCTATCTTGTTTACAGCACTTGTTCTATAGAGCCGGAAGAAAATTTTAGTATTGTTGAAAAATTTCTGGGTAAGAATCCAAACTATCAGCTTATTAATGCAGCAGGAGTTGTTGCCAATGAAATAATTGATGAGCATGGTTGTATTCAAACATTGCCGCATATTCACCAGATGGATGGTGCTTTTGCAGCAAAGTTCCAGAGAATTGAATAGTCGTAGAACAGACTTAAATCTATTTTCTACGATATATTCTAAAAAAATTAATATAAATAAACTTGGAATGTTATGTTAGATAAATTTGCAGAAGAGCTTCACGAAGCAAGAGAGAAAAGCGGTATAAGTCTTCAACAGATGGCAATGAAAACAAGGATTGATATCAAATTCCTTGATGCAATTGACAAAGGCGATTTTACTTTTCTCTCCGAGCCTTATGTTAAAGCTTTTATTAAAGAATATGCTAAGATGGTTGGGCTGGATGAGACGAAAATAATCCAGAAGTATGAAGCTGCAAAAAAAGGAAAACAGCTTGAGGAAAAAGAGGAAACCGAACAAACAATTCCGGAAAAGAAAAGTGAACGAAAGAAGAATATTCAAACTTATGATGCAACACACACCGAATCTCACGGCGATTCATCTTCCAATATAAATCAGAATGTTATCAGGTATGGCTTATTTGCCGGCGGAGTAATTTTATTTTTTGTTATCATCTACCTGATCTTCTTTAGAAGCTCGGATGAAATAGTTATTGCGGAAAAACCAATTGAAGAAGTTATTGGAGATAACCAGCAGCGTTTTGAAGAAGAACCTTCTCAAAATATTGTTGATCATTCCCAATTAGCAGATAGCATCTCTTTAACGGTTTTTTCAAGAGATACTTCCTGGATGAAGATAATTTTTGATGACAGCAGGATCGAAGAATTTACTCTCTTTCCCAATTCACAAAAAACTTTAAAGACAAAGAATAATTACAAAATAACTCTTGGCAATTCAGGGGGAATTAAATTCCAGCTTAATGATAAACCGCTAAACTTTACCGGACAAGCCGGTTCTATTAAATATATTCAGATCAACAGTAACGGATTAAGCTATTTAAAAATTCCTCCTACTTTGGAAAATGAGTAAGCAGGTTGGAAAAAGAATAGAAGAGCTAAGGGAAAAGATTAAGGAACATAATTATAATTATTATGTTCTTACAAAACCGATTATTAGTGACCCTGAGTTCGATAATCTTTTACAAGAACTTGAAAAACTTGAAAAAGAAAATCCTCATTTAATCACTCCTGATTCTCCCACACAAAAAGTTGGTTCTGATATTACAGAAAATGCTAAACTTGTTAAGCACAAAGTTCCGATGCTTAGTATTCAAAACGAAAAAAATCTTTACAAGTTTGATGAAAGTATCAAGAAAAAACTTCCAAAAGATGAAAAAATTGAATATATGGTAGAATCTAAAATAGATGGAGCTTCTGTCAATCTTAATTATGTCAACGGTATTCTGGTTACTGCTGCAACAAGAGGAGATGGAATTGTTGGCGAAGATATAACAGAGAACATAAGGACAATTAGAACTATACCACACGAGATTAAAAATTATAGATCGTTACCTTTTAAGTTAGAAAATATTGAAGTGCGTGGTGAAATTTTTATCTATATAAAAGACTTTGAAAATATGAATAAAGGACAAAAAGACAGAGGTGGAAAATTATTAGCTAACCCTAGAAATTCGGCAGCAGGTATAATCAGGATGAAAAATAAAAATGAAGTAGCCAAAAGACCATTAAACAATTTTGCTTATACTTTAATAAGCATAGGAGAAGAATTAAAAACACAGGAAGAAAATCTTGAGTTATTAAAAAAAATGGGTTTTGAAGTAAATAAATACTCAAGAAAATGCGTTGATATTAACGAAGTAATTGAAGCATGTCGAGAACTAGAAAGTATAAGAAATAGTCTTGCTTACGAAGTTGACGGCGCAGTTATAAAAGTAAATTCTTTAAGACACCAGAAAATACTTGGCAGCATTGCGAAATCCCCAAGGTGGGCAGTTGCTTTTAAATTCAAAGCAAAACAGGCAATAACAAAATTAAATAAAATTACATGGCAGGTTGGAAGGATAGGTACAATTACACCTGTTGCAGAACTTGAACCTGTGTTTCTCGCGGGTTCTACTATCAGCAGAGCAACGCTCCATAACATTGATGAAATAAAAAGAAAAGATATAAGAGAAGGAGATAAAGTTGTAATTGAAAAAGGTGGCGATGTAATTCCTAAAATAGTTTCGGTTGTATTAAGTGGAAGAAAGAAGAATAGTAAAATCCCAAAGCCTCCGGATAAATGCCCCGAATGTGGATCGATAATCTTTAAGCCTGAAAATGAAGTTGCATATTACTGTGAAAACACAGAATGTTCTGCCCAGGTTAGAGGAAGGATTGAACATTTTGCTGCCCGCGGTGCTATGGATATCGAAGGTTTGGGTGAAGCTTTGATTGATCTCTTTGTTAATTCAGGATTCTTAAAAACCTATGCTGACATTTACGATTTAAAAGATCATCGTGAAGAGCTTATTAATATTGAAAGACTTGGCGAGAAAAGTATTGATAATCTTTTAACTGCAATTGAAGAAAGCAAAATGCAGGCTTTTCCCAAAGTTCTTTTTGCGTTAGGAATAAGATATGTTGGAGCTGGTTCTGCTAAAAAGCTTGCAGATCATTTTCTTTCAATTGATCAGCTAATTAAAGCTTCTGAGGAAAAAATTTCATCAGTTCATGAAATTGGCCCAAGTATATCAGGGAGTGTAAGGAAGTTCTTTTCTGATAAGCATAATATTGATATTATTACAAGGTTAAAAAAACATAATCTTGTTTTTACATCTGAAAGAAAGACAGTTCAGGAAAATTTCTTTAATGATAAAACTTTTGTAATTACAGGAACATTGAAAAATTTTTCAAGGGAAGAAGCAGGCGACGAGATTATTTCGTTTGGTGGTAAGATTACATCAACTATAAGCAGCAAAACTGATTACCTTATTATTGGTGAAAATGCAGGTTCAAAATTAGATAAAGCAAAAAAGCTTGGAGTTAAAATCTTTACTGAAAAAGATTTTACCCGGGAATTGAATAAGCTTAAATAAAAATATATGCTTGATTATTTTAAACATAAAATTGCTGAGAAAGTTGTTGATAAACAGTTAAAGACTCATCACTTTGAACAGCATACATTTACCGATTTCTTTACAAAAGCATTTACTTTTTTTATTGCTATGCCGGAAGATGAAAGAGACTTTACATATTCTCTTTCTGTGTTGAACTATATTGCTGATAATAAAAAAAGTGCAATGGTTCTTACAAAAGATTTTAAGGTTAGTCTTCTTCCGCAAAAATTCAGAGCAAGAGCAATTGAATATGGCGAGAAGGATATTACAAGATGGACACTTCCGTCCAAAAAATTGATTGACAGGCTTACAGAGATGCAATTTAATGTTTCCGTAGATTTAAACAGGAAGGAAAATCTTTTTAACAGTTATACTTCCAATCTTGTTCAGGCTCCTCTTAAAGTAGGATTTGCAAAAAATGATTCGGATAAATTTTATAATATCCAGATAATAAATGAAGAAGATAATCCCGAGATTTCTTATGAAAATTTCTTAAATTGCCTTAAAATATTTTCAGGATTACCCCAATGAATTATGAAATAAAAAAAGTTGACGACATTACCATATTTAAACTAAATGAAAAAAGACTTGATACAAACATATCAGGACTGGTTAAAGGTGAGTTTACGCTGCTTCTCAAAGTAGAAGGTGCTAATAAACTTATAATTGATTTGAGCGAAGTGGAATCTTGCGACTCATCCGGTTTAAGTGCAATTCTTGTAGCAAACAGAATACTTAATACAACCGGCGGAAGTATGAGAATTGCAGCTCCAAGCGAAAAAGTATCATCACTTATCAGGATTACACAACTTGATCGCGTACTTACTGTTTGCGATACCGTTGATGAAGCTTTTGAAGAATTGAAAAATGAAAAGTCTGATAATAAATATTTCTAATCTTTTCATTACCCTCCTAGAAAATTCATTCTGCTTCAATACGATTTACATTGGTTATAAACCATATATCTTTAACAATTGAAACTTTCTTTAAAGAAAGCTATGTTAAGAATGTTTAACATTATAAAACTAATTTATTGGTTATCAATAGTTAATTATTGAATTAAATTGTCAGAAAAATTTAACTTTAAAACAAACCTCAGAGTAAAAACACTTCTTGGTTTCATTACAATCATTGCTATAGCATTGATGTTTCCAAGAGGAGAATCAATAGAATCGGAAGTAGCCGTCGGTTCAATCTGGATACACGATGATCTGATAGCTCAATTTAGTTTTTCAATAATAAAAGATAATATTATTTACAAGGAAGAGCTTAAAGCTGCCGAAAAAAGTGTTTATCCTGTTTATAAGATCAGAAAAGATAATGCAAATTTAATTGCCGATTCATTAAATAATTATAATAATTTTCTTATCCGGACGATTGACGGTATAATTAATTCCGACTCATCTAGCAGGATTAATCCTACATTTTTAAGTTCCGAATCTTTTAATGAATTTATAAAATTAACGGCGCGGGTCAAGGTATTAGAGGACTTATTAT
>CAYNUV010000281.1:0-4793 GCA_964400245.1 uncultured Ignavibacteriaceae bacterium | reverse complement strand
TTTTTAATCAGGAAATTTATAACTATAGCTGCTTTTTTGAAATGATATAATAAAGAGATATATACCTTTTCTATTCAATTTTTTCAGAAATTAATAGATTTTCGCTTTTTCTTTTTTTCATTTTTTGCAATAAAAGAGATAATTTAAATTCGTTTTGATTAAACAATCCTAGTGAAAGTATTATTGGAAAATATAAAAAATCAATATTGTCGTTCATTGTAGAGGGTATGAGATAGCCAATCACGGGATATAAAATATTAAAGTTAAGAATGTCTTTTTTTCTAAAATAATATCTGAATAATTGAAAAATTGTAACATAGAAAAATAGAAAAAAAGGAATGCCACCAAATACTAGATATTTTACAATAATGCTATGAGATGACAGGATATGTCCACTTATATTTAAATAACGCCATGTGCCTAATAACCAAATGTCAGGATTATTAGCAAACATATATAAATAAGCTCCCCAAACAGCCATTCTCGAACTTTCGTTTTCATCTCCGGCTAACTGCTCTTCAGTTGTTCCAAATCTTTCTATAAGATATCCTCCAAAAGTAAGCAATATCCAAATCCCTATAGAAATAACAAGAAAGATAATTATTGCCTTCGTAGAAAAATTCTGTTTTTCAACCAAAATATAGAAAAGGATGATCGCTACTATTCCAAATATGCCTGCCCGGGCAGCAGAATTTAATACTCCTATTAAACATCCCATCATTACTATCAGGAAAAAAAGCCTTTTAAGCTTGACTTTATTGACAATAAAAAATGCAAAAGCAAATCCAAATCCAGTAGACATAAATCCTGCAAATTGAGTAACATGACCTTTAAATAAACCTGCCGAGCGTGTAGATGATCCGGCAATAGCTACTCCAAGACTCCTAAAGAATGGGGATAAAAATGAACTAATTCCTAAAAATGTGAAGCCAATTGCTAAAGCAATAATGATTATTTTCCTATAATAATCATCCTGTAAATAAACTGCCATTCTCAAAAAAATTATTACTGTAATCAGGTGTTTTACAATAAAAAATAATAAATTAGGATCATCTTCAGAGGAAACTCCTTGCAAGGTATCTTTTAAGAAAAGGTATATTACGAAGAATAATTGAAGACTAAATATTATTAACGCATGTTTAATCTTACTATATATAAATTTTGTTGGAATAAATCCTTTTGGTTGGTTTACAACTAAGTCAAAGAAAAGAAACATTAAACCAAAAAACATTTCAAAACGGAACCCCGGGATTCTCACCATATCTTCAGGCAAAAGTTTTTGAGTAGGAAGAAAGACTATATACCAAAATAGAAAAAATGGTTTAAGGTCTTTTTTCTCAAGCCAGTATAAGAAGCTTAAAAAAATTGCAAATATAACTGAAACGTAAAAAGCCATCTTATTTTTTCGTGAACTTAAAAGAATTTATTGGATTACTTAAAAATAAAGCTTAATAAATTTTTCATATGCGGGATAACATTACTTTTAATTTAATCCTGTTTTCCCTGATTTATTCTCAAATCAGAATTAAAAATATTCCTGGTTTTATCAACTGCTATTATGAATAATATCAAAAAATTGATCTGACATTTTTTCCCATGTAAATTTTTCCAGACCTTTAAATTCATATTGTTTTTCATAAACCAGAATATTTTTCAAAGCTAAATATATTTCTTCAGTATTCTCCATATCTGCTAATTCACCGCAACTTGTTTCATTAACAATTTCTGCAATTGCAGAATCCTTTGGAGCTAATGCTAAAATTGGTTTCCTTGCGCTTAAGTAGTCATAGAATTTAAATGCAATTGAATACTTTACTTCTTCACCTTGAGGTAAATAAAGTATATCGGCTCCTTTCATATATCTGATTATATCATCGGAATTTACTTTTTTATGTTCATGAAGAATATTGGTTAAATTTTGTTTAGCTAATAATTCTTTATCCTTTAAAGGAACTTTTCCGAATGCATGAATGGAAATTTTTTCTGGGTTTAATTCATTTTCATGAAAGAGCTTTTGTAGCGGTTCTATTAAATATTGAAAACTTCTCGTTCCATAAAAATTACCGGCATATAAGATTACTTTTTTATTGTTTTCCAGTTTAATAGGTTCATTATTTCCATTACAAGAAGGGATCGCATTTTTTATAACAAGAGATTTTTCCCTAAGAGACTTAATGTTTTTTTGTTTTATATATTCATCCCTTGCTTTTTCTGTATTAAAAACAATTCTGTCTGCTCTCTTCAGAATTATTTCTTCAAGCCAGAAATTTATTTTATAACTGATTCTCTCTGTTGAACCAAAGGAATATAAAAACCAGGGATCCCTGTAATCAAGAATAAGCTTTACACCTGTTACTTTTGACAGAACAAAAGAAATAAAAAATGAACTGAACGGAGGACCTGTTGCAATTATTTGTGTTATAGAATGTTTTTTTATAATTATAATACCCTTAATGATTGCAGGTATAATCCAGCCGCCATAAGGATCAACCGCCGCCAGCTTTTCCCAAAATACTTTAAATATCCTATGGAAGATTGTTTTTTTTATAATAGGAAAAGGAGGGAACATCCTGACACGATAGATTTTTTCTGACTTAGGTAATGCATTATCAATTTGTGGATTATATTTTTGTTTTATAGTAAGAACATATACCTGAAAACCTTTTTGAGAAAGATAATATGATAAATAACTAATTCTTTTAGCCCCAACAATTTTATTTGGAGCAAAATAGTATGATACCAGTAGAATGTTTTTCTCAAATCTCACCATGAAAGATGTACCTTATTTAATAGTTTTCTCATAAGCATATCAATTTCTTCTATCTTTAGACGTCTAACAATTAAAAGATAAAAAGTTAAATAAAGTGTGCTGAATATAACTGCACTCAAAATTGGAGCGATGTTTAAAAATCCTCCGATAAAAAGTATCGGTAGCCCAAATGTCCCTATCATTAAAATTAAACCAATCTTTTTCCAAAGAAATAATTCTGACAAATTAATATTGTATGTCGATAATATTTTAGTTGCAAGAAATATGTTTAATGTAAATTCTGTTATTACGTAAGCGATTGCCGGTCCTATAAAGCCTAAAAGATTATAAAGCGAATAAAGTAAAACTATATTAACACCAAGTGAGAGAATGTTTCCAATTACAAAAAATTTATTTTTATTCATTGCTCTCAATGGCATACCCATCTCAAAACACTTCCTTAATAATAGGATTGAATATATACGGAAGAGAATTACTGCATCCTGATATTGAGCTGTATATAAAGTTGTAATTATTATATCAGCATAAAAGAAAACCAGGTAAAACATAGGTGTCATTAAAAAAAGAAAAAGGAGAGTTGCCCTGTTCCACAATGAAAGTGCTTTTAGTGGATCCGTTGATGACCTTTGAGCCATTTCCGGGAAAACAGTATTTGTTACACTTGTTCTTATTATATTTATAAGGGGCAGGTTTTGACTACCAACCGCATATACTGCAAGTGCTGCTGCACCAAGATTTGCTGAAATAATAATCTTACTAATATCATTATTAAAGCTTAGTATTACAGTTGATAATCCTAATGGAACGATATAAACAAGCTGCTCTTTAAGAATTGGAAAATCAAATTTTAATTTTAATAGTTTCTTTTTTAGGGTATAGAACAAAGTGAATAGAGATCGTAAAATTTGAAGCCCAATCATAACATAGATAATAGTAATCACATCTTTAGTTAAGTATGCAGCAAGTATTATTGCTCCTGTCCTTAAAATCGTATTAGTTGTTGACCAATAAAGAACTAAATCTGTTCTTTTCTTTCCGAGCCAATAACTATCAAGAAAATCAATGTTTTGAAAAAAGAAGATATAAGCAATAAGAAGTGTTATAAAATTAAAAGTAGTTAGATCAAGTATATAATTCCTGAATAAAAATACAATTGCAAGTCCCAACACACTAAAAATAAAAATAAGAAGAACTGTGTTGGATACATATTTTTTTTCTCTATCCGGATCTTTAGATATAAAATAGAGAAGATTACTTTTAACCGAAAAGCTAATAAATGTAAGAAGTAAAGTTGAATAGACTATAAATTCTTTATACTGTCCATAAGCATTTACATCCAAAATTCTTACAAGAAAAATTGGACTAAAAAACTGAACTGCATAATTAAGTGATTCAGAAAGTACAAGAGTAAAAGTTCTTTTGGTAAGCGACATTACTTTTTAATAGGAGTATTAACCGATATATAGTGTATTTGTAAACTTAACTGGTAGATTTGTTTTTTGTGATAAAATAATCTTCTTGTTTGGGATTTCTTCCCGGTAGGCCGGCGAATAGAATGAATCCTCAATTGTTAAAGAAAGATTTATATCAATTTCCAATTTGCAAAGATGGGTTTCACCCTTAGCAAAAATAATTGTTTTGCCTTCAGTGTTGAAATTAATGGAAGGATGGAGGTTAAAAATTATTTCAATCAGATGATTATCTTTCCCGCCGATAACTTCTTCAAATTCAATTTTATTTTCATAGCACTTCAAATACCGATCAATTTTTTGAACTGTGTTTGATTTATATCCATCATGAGTCAATCTATAAGAAGGGAGATCATTTAATTTTATTATCTCAGGAATTATTCCATTCAGAGGTGTAAAAGCTCCTGCAGTTCTAAAAATACCCTGTTCCGAACTATCAATGATTATTGTATTATGAGCACGAGTTACCCGAAATTCATTCCGTTTTCTAAAATCAGATGTATAAAAAGAAGTTCCTGAATCTACAAAGAGTGGATTTCCCAGCACCTGAAGTA
>CAYNUV010000280.1:0-4803 GCA_964400245.1 uncultured Ignavibacteriaceae bacterium | reverse complement strand
AACAGAAAACTTAAGCAAAATTACCCATTAAAGGTTCATAAATCAATTTAATTAAGTATATAAATTTAAGGGTAATTAGTCTTAACTGCTAAATTATTTGCAGGAGGTGACTTGTCTTTAGATTTTAAGAATTATAAAAATTTACTTCTCTCTTTAGCTGTGGGGATTCTACATGCTTCCGTTTTTCCAAATAATTTGTAGCGGTTTTTAGCAACAAGGTTATAAAGAAAATCTCTGATCGATTTTGGAATTATTATAAAAACGTATAATGCTTTCCATAATCCGGGAAGATTCTTTGCAACTATTAAAGCTGCTGTTGATCTTACATAAACTTTATCTCCATCAATAAAAACAAAAGTATCAAAATCTTCTGTTGAAAGGTTGAACTTCCTAAGAAGTTCACTTCCTTTTTCAGATTGAAGAGCTGTAAATCTGAATTTATCTTTCTTATCCCGATCCAATAAAAAGTTAACCCAGAAGTTGCAGAAGTTACAAACTCCATCAAAAAGGACAATATAATATGTGTTAATCATTCGTTATGCCTATAATCATTCATCCATTCAATCATTCAAATGTACACAGCTGAATGGATGAATGATTTTATAATTCTAAAACTTAAACTACCGGATTCATTTCTCTTAGGTCTGTTAATCGAACTGTATCAATCTTTATCTGGTTAGCACGGGCAACAAGAATAGAGAAACCATCAACAGAAACAATTTCACCTTGCAAAGGAATTCTTCCCAGCTTATTAGTAATATAACCTGCAATTGTTTCATAATCCCCTGTCGGAATATTCAAATCAAATTTTTCATTAATAAAATCAATTTCTGCTTTACCGCTGATTACATAAGTATTATCGGAAATTTTTCTTACAATATCTTCTTCAACATCGTACTCATCCTTAATCTCACCAAACATCTCTTCGAAAATATCTTCCATTGTTACAATGCCGGCTGTGCCACCAAATTCATCAATAACAATAGCAATACTAACCTGCCTGTTAAGGAATTCATTAAGCATTTCAAAACTTTTCTTTGTCTCGGGAACAAAAACAGCATCGTGAAGGATACTCTGAATATTTTCAGGGGATTTGAAGAGATCATTAGCATATATAATTCCTTTTATATTGTCTAAGTTTTCTTCAAATACCGGAAGCTTCGTATAGCCTGAATCGATGAATAATGCAAAAACCTCGTCAATCGTGCTGCTGATATCAATACCAATAATTTCTGTTCTTGGCCGCATAGCTTCATATACTCTCTGGTCTCCAAGTGATAAAACTTTAGATATAATATCACTTTCTTTTTTATCAACCATTCCGGCTTTATGGCTTTCCTGTACCAACACTTCAAGGTCTTCTTTGCTGAAAAGAAATTTTACATTCTCAGCTTTAATGCTTGATGATTTTGTCATTAATGATGAAACTGAAGAAAAGATTTTTATAACAGGAAATAAAATAAATGTAAATGCTCTTAATGGTAATGCGGTTATATAAACAAGCTTCTCTGAAAGTTCCCGTGCAACATATTTGGGAATGAGCTCACCAAAAAGAAGTATAACAAAAGTTGTTATTAAAAGAATCTGAAACTCATTAAGAGAAAAAACTTCAGCAAGAAATACTGCACTGATTGATGCAAAAGCAATATTAACTATGTTATTCCCAATAAGTATAGAAGAAAAAAAAGTTTGAGGATTATTAGTAAAATAAAGTGCATTTTGTGCAGCAAGATTTTTCTTTCGCGCTTTAATTTCGATTTTAATTTTATTTGCTGCAACAAAAGCTATTTCTGTCCCGGAGAAAAAAGCGCTTAATAAAACAAGAACTAAAAGAGTTATTATTTCTGTACTCATAACTAATAAGTTTTCTCAAGTAAAGTAATTATTAAAGAAAATATTCTTGTCATAATTTATAGCAAATCGTAAATAATTAATACTGAAGTCAAAATATAAAGTGCAAGAGTGATGATCATCTGTAAATCTGTAATCATTACCTGCGTTGTATTCTCTCCTTCCTCGTTAATATATACAAGATACATATACCTGAAAATTCCAAATACAACAAATGGTGTCGTGTAAATAAGATTATCATTCCCAAAAATTGTAACTGTTCTTTCTGCTACAGTATAAAGTGCATAACAGATAATAACTGCCGAAGCTGCAACAGTAGATATTTGTCTTGCTAAACGTGTTGAATAATCGCTCAATACTTTCCGGGTTACAGATGTATTGTTTTCACTGCTAAGGATTAATTTTAATTCCGAATATCTTTTCATAGCTGCAAGAAAAAGAGAAAGGAACATTGTTGTTAAAATCAGCCAGCTTGATATTTCAACTTTAATTGCAAAAGCTCCGCCAATAACTCTTAACATAAAGCCGGCAGCAATTGAAAAAATATCCAACAATACAATATGCTTTAATGAAAGCGAATAGAATATATTCAAAAGAAAGAAAGAAAAGAGTAGAATATTAAATTTTAAATTAAACTGAGTGATTAGAGCAATAACGGGTAAGCTCAAAACAAACATAGCGACATATGCTTGCTTTATGGGAATAGTACCAGCAGCAAGAGGTCTGTTTTTTTTAACCGGATGAACTTTGTCTGCTTCAACATCTCTTATATCATTAAAAATATAAATTATGCTGCTCGTTAAGCAGAATGCTGCAAATGCCAATAGAGTTATAAGTAAATAGTTTTTATTAAAAAGATTTAATGAAAAGAGAAGGGGAATAAATACAAAAGTGTTCTTAATCCACTGTGGAATTCTGAAAAGAGTAAAATAATTTTTAAACATTAAAAGACCACAGCTTCTTCATAAACTCCATAAACTTGTTTAAGCTGGTTAACCATTTCTCCGAGCGTTACATAATTATGAGCTGCTTTAATAAGAGCAGGCATTATATTATTTCCATTAATAGCAGTTTTTTTTATTTCAATAAGACTTGAATCAACAGCTTCAGCACTTCTGTTTTGTTTTATTTCTGCTAATCTTTTTTTCTGTTTCTTTTCAACTTCAGGAGAAATTAAAAGGATTGGGATGTCTACTTTTTCATCTTCTTCCACAAACTCATTAACACCAACTATAAATTTTTCTTTTCGTTCAACTTCTTTCTGATATCTGTAAGCTGCATCTGCAATTTCTTTCTGGAAATATCCTGCTTCAATTGCAGGAATAACTCCACCTAAAGCATCAACCTGGTTAAAGATTTCATTTGCTTGTTTTTCCATTTTGTCTGTAAGAGCTTCAATAAAATAACTGCCGCCAAGAGGATCAACTGTATTTATCACTCCTGTTTCATAAGCAATTATTTGCTGGGTTCTTAAAGCTATCTTAACTGCTTTTTCACCAGGAAGTGCAAGAGTTTCATCCATTGAGTTTGTGTGTAAAGATTGAGTCCCGCCCAAAACACCTGCAAGCGCCTGGAAAGCAGTTCTTATAATATTATTTTCAGGTTGTTGTGCAGTTAAAGTGCAACCTGCAGTTTGTGTATGAAAACGAAGCCACCAGCTTCTTGGATTTTTTGCACCATATCGTTCTTTCATTCTTTTAGCATAAATCTTTCTTGCCGCTCTGTACTTTGCAATCTCTTCAAAAAAATCTAAATGAGAATTAAAAAAGAAAGATAATCGCGGAGCGAAATCATCTATATCCATCCCGCGTTCAATGCAGGCTTCTACATATGCAAATCCATCTGCAAGAGTATAAGCAAGTTCCTGAACTGCAGTTGATCCTGCCTCACGGATATGATAACCGCTTATTGAAACAGGATTCCATTGCAGTACTTCCTTTGAACAGAATTCAATCATATCAACAATAATTTTTAAAGAAGGATTCGGAGGGTAGATATATTCTTTCTGTGCAATGTATTCTTTGAAAATATCGTTTTGTAAAGTTCCCCTGAGATCTTTGAAATTAACTCCCTGTTGTTGAGCAACAGCAAGATAAAATGCAAACATCATAGCAGCAGGAGAATTGATTGTCATTGAGGTAGAAACTTTACCAAGAGGAATTTTATTGAACAGTATCTCCATATCTTTTAAAGATGAAATGGATACACCGCAAATACCAACTTCACCTTCACTTAATTCTGCATCAGCATCCCAACCCATTAAAGTCGGAAGATCAAATGCTACTGAGAGTCCTGTCTGTCCGTGATTTAATAAATACTGGAAACGCTCGTTTGTATCTTCAGGTGAACCAAAACCTGCAAATTGACGCATTGTCCAAATCTTACCTCTGTAACCATTTGAATGAATTCCTCTTGTGTAGGGATATTCCCCCGGAAAACCTATTTCATTCAGATAATTTATTTGCTCAACATCTTCAGGAGTGTAAAGAACTTTAACTTCTTCACCGCTGACAGTTGTAAATTTGCCTGATGCTAAAGCAGGTTTTATACCAGTGTTTTTAGTGTTCTTCACCTTCTTTTCATATTCTTCTTTATGTCCTTTGTATTCCGTATTCATAGGATTCCTTTTTGCTATGTAGTTTTTTTTAAACTAACAAAATGCCTGTACTTTGTGTGTGCAGTTTATATAGCACAGATTTATTAATCTGTGCTACGATAATTTTTTTTTAAGTTCTGCCAAATCTTCTGTCAAATTCATTTAAAGAGATTTTTACTAAAATCGGCCTGCCGTGTGGACAAACATATGGCATTGATGTAGCAAATAACTGATCAATCAACAATTTCATTTCACTTTCAGATAATTTATCGCCCGCTTTTATTGCAGTCTTACAAGAATAAGATTTCGCAATGTTATCTCTTGTTTCAAGCTCTTTTTCTCTTTGATTAACCAGG
>CAYNUV010000279.1:0-4824 GCA_964400245.1 uncultured Ignavibacteriaceae bacterium | reverse complement strand
TTTCCATCAATTCGTATTTCCTTTCTTTGCTCTTCTCTTAATAACTGACTATCTGCCCCATAAAATCTTCCGCCTTCCTTTAAATTTCCGTTATTAAATACACGGTATAATCTGCAATCTAACTTAATGTAACCTAAGGAGTTAGAAAAATCTTGTTCCAGTGATGGAAGGAATGGTATATTATTGCTATAAAGGTACTCTGTATCTGGCTCTATTGTGGTGTATATGGTTGGTATAGTGGGTTTGAGAGAGAAAGAAGCTTCAGGAATTGATATTGGAAGAGAAAAAACAAGGTCATTGTAGTCGAACAAAAATTTTGTCATTTTTTTGACCTCGCGTGATTTTTCAACTTCAATCAGTTTCTTTTTTTCATCTTTCAGGTGTATCGGCGTCCGAAAATCTATTTTTTTTATTCCGTCTCTTAACATTTTCATTATCATTTCATCACTGCTTAGTCGCAAGTATTCACTTTTACTGGAAATAAATTTTAACTTTCCCTCAACTTCTTCACTAAATCTTTCTGTCGGTCTTAATCTTGATACTTTACCTTTTCTAATATTCCTGTCATAAAACCCGTTTCTCTGTATTGCATAATCCATATCTATTAATTCATCTATTATTCCTAAGATATTAGTACGTGTATAATGACTCATTCCATATGACTTGGGGAATGTATATTCGCAATATCGTCTTGGAAACGCAATTTCTTTTCCCATGGCTAATGATGCCATAAGATTTATTATTATACAACTTAATGCTGTTTTTTTGTCATCAGTTTTATAAAATTTACCCTTTAATGCCAGTTGTTCGAATATCTCATCATTAAAAAGTTTAATTTCTTGCATCAAGACTTTTGCCTCATCTATTTTCCACCTGTAATTAAATCTGAATGAATCTTCCCTATTATTAAAATACTTTTCGGGCAAATTGAATAAGTAATGACTATTATTATTTTTCATTTTTTCTCACTTATTTTCAAAGTTTACTTATCGCCTCTCTCAAACTTGTTAGATCTGCTGAAGAGTACAATTCCGTAACCGCCGTCGAACTGTGCCCGAGTAATTCCTTCACCAGGTAAATTGAAACATTCTTATTGATTAAATTGCAGGCACAACTTGCCCGGAGTGAATGGAAATGAATTGCCTCCGGCATCCCTGCATTCCTGACAGCCTTTTTAAACTTCTTCGAAAAAAAATCACCGGTGAAGTTCTTCCTGTTACTTTTCGCGAAAACATATCCCGAATTATTTAGTGATAATATAGGTGCAGTGTCGTACTTTTTGAGTGCTAACTTCCTCTTAATCAGCACATTGTAAACCTCATCCTCAAAAGGAATAACTCTTTGCTTCCTACTCTTAGTGATAAATGTTGCTGAACCTATTGTAATGGTTCTTTCATTTAAATCCACGCAATCCCAAGAAAGAAAGACAATTTCACTTAATCGCATTCCCGTATAAAACGCCACAACAACAACATCTCGTACAACTTCTAAAGATATATGCTCCATTACTTTCTTTAGCTCATCTTTAGTCAAGTATGCAGGTCTTACCTTTTGCCTTTTTGTAAGTTTAATTTTTGAGAAAGGATTTTCGCCAATATAGCCCCACTCCTTTGCCCTGTTGAAAGAAGCGCGGAGATTTCTGAAATAATTCCTATAGCCTTCGGGAACTTTCTTTTTAAGGTCCATTAAGAATTTTTCTGCATCATGTCGTGTAATTGTGCTTATACCTCTTTTAGGAGAGTAGTGTTTCATTAAATGTTTAAAAGCGATTCTTATTCCAGATGCGTGTTTTTGAGAGAAATTTTGCTCAACGTATGCTATATCTTCATTGTTTAGATCAAGGATGGTTATTCTGTTCTGCAGCAGGCTATTGCTGTTACTTGAAAGGAATTGAGATAATCTAAGTAAATTATCTAAATCTTCCGGTCGTAAAGACTTTAATAAATCTGGTCCCTCTTTCTTGCTCACTATGAATCTGGTTTATTGATGTAACTTTAAGCAGTAGCATGATTCCTCCTTCTTATTTTTTTGTTGGAAATAATTAAAGGGTTCCTCTGTTTTGCTCGTGCACTTGTTAATTCATTATCTATATCTTCAATCATCAATGATATTTTTTTACAGTTTAATGAGATCTTTTTAGATTGTGTGTTTTCACACCTCAAATTCATAACTTTGTTCAACAATATCCTGATATTAAATTCCACCGCAGCTAATTCAAATTCATTTATCATAAGTTGCTCCCCCGTCAAGATTTAAATTGTAGGTAGTTATTTGAGAAAGGTATTCTGTAAGAAAAGTTGTTTTTTCTTTTAATCTCCCCTTATATAATCCTTTTTTAGTGCATATTTTTTCTATTTTCTATTATTCCTTTATAGGAATAAAAATTACATAACTAACAATAATTAATATATAAATAATCCCATTTATAAACAACAACTAATTAACCATAATATATGGAGTTAAAGCTTTCTTTATAATAATTTAATTAGTCTCTTCTACTCAATTTATTTTACATAATTTTTTAGTTCTGATCGGGTCATTAACTCTTTAACTCGCCACTCCCAATAAATTGCTGATATTATTATTTCTGATGGACTTGCTAAACCTGTTTTTACTTGGAGTAATTCAAGTCTTGTTAAACATGGTCAGGCTCGTTCAGTTTACATTTCTGCTCTCAATGCTGCTGATAATAGAGATATTATCCCATTACTTATTTTTTCCCGTTCTTAATTCTTATTTAATCTTTTTTCAATTTTTCAGTCTTTTTATTTTTTAATTTATTCCTTCAATCCCTCTTGTAATAATCAGTCAGTTTTTTTACGTTAACTCTGCTATTATTGGGCATTCTTTCTATTTTATGGGTAATATTGTTTAACAGTTTTTTTATAAAGTAAATCATTCCAATGGACGGTAAATCACTCAATATTCTTTCTGAAAAGTTTAGCAAGCTAAAAGAACTTTTTCCCGAAGCTTTCGCAGAAGATAAAGTTGACTGGGAAAAGCTTAAGGCTGCTCTTGGCGATGATATTAATTTTGAGAATGAAAGATATAATTTAAACTGGGCAGGCAAATCAGATGCATTCAGAGTTTTACAGCAAAGAACTTCTGCGACACTAAGGCCGGTTCCAGAAGAATCCTATCCTATCGGATTCTCCCCCTTAACCAAAGGGGGAGACAAAGAGGGGGTTCCTGATACGGGTAATCTTTTCATCGAAGGTGAAAACCTCGAGGTCCTGAAAGTCCTGCAGAAATCCTACTTTGGTAAAATAAAGATGATCTATATAGATCCCCCTTACAACACCGGCAATGACAGCTTTATTTATCCAGATAAATTTGCCGAAAGCAAAGAAGAGTACCTGAAACGCATTGGTGATAAAAGTGAAGAAGGATATTTATTAAAAGAAGGTTTCTTTAGAAAGAACAGCAAGGACAGCGGTCACTATCACTCCAACTGGCTCTCGATGATGTATCCCCGGCTTTACATTGCACGTAATTTATTAAGAGACGACGGAGTTATATTTATTTCTATTGATGATAATGAAGTTCATAATCTTAAAATGATTATGAATGAGATTTTTGGGGAAGAGAATTTTTTGACACAATTGGTTTGGGATTTAGGCAGCGGAACAGCAGCAGGACACTTTACAAGAGCTCACGAATATATACTTGCTTATGCAAAGGAAAAAACAAACTTAAAAAACTTTTCTTATGATGGTGATACAGATATTATCTCTGAACGTGCTGTAAAAAAAATCTCCAAAGGTAATCCTGCAAGTAGAATTACTTTCCCAGCAGGAATTGATTTCGAAGGTACAGAAGCAAAATTTGATAATCTGATTGGTCGTTCGGAAAAAATTAAAGTTACTGATGGAAAATTAGAATTTAAGAATGGGAAGCTGATAAATGAAGTTACTTTAGAGGCAGGATGGGCAATGCGTGACCAAATTTTAAGTTGGCTTGCAGGACAAGAAACTTTTGATAGTAAGGGACAAAAAGTTTTACGTTTTTACTTTAGTAAAAAAGGTGTTCTTCAATATGAAAAAGAAAGAGGTTTTATTAATCCCCCATCAGTATTAAGAAAAATTGCCAGTACTAAAAAAGGGACAGATGAAATAGAGGAAACCTTTGGTGCCAGGATTATGGAATTTCCCAAACCATCTGCTTTATTAAAATATCTATATTCTGTTGTTACAAACAATCAAGATATAATTTTAGATTTCTTCGCTGGTTCCGGCACAACAGCACAGGCAGTATTAGAATTAAATAAAAAAGATAATGGTAATAGAAAGTTTATTCTTGTTCAGCTACCAGAAAAAACATCTGAAGATTCTGAAGCTTATAAAGCAAAATATTTTACTATAGCAGATATATGTAAAGAGAGGATAAGAAGAGTAATAAAACGTCTGAACCAGGATTCAGCGGGATTAAAAGATGAACAGGATGAATCTCAGGAAAAATTATTTGTGAATCCTGTTAATCCTGAAATCCAAAATAATCCCGGTTCAGACATTGGTTTCAAAGTCTTCAAACTCTCCCCTTCCAACTTCAAACACTGGCGAAGCGATTTAATTGAATCAGAAGAAGACCTGAATAAAATGATAGACCTCTTCGATACCCAGCTAAAACCAGGTGCACAGGAAATGAATATGCTTTATGAGTTAATGCTAAAATCCGGTTACACACTGACGGATAAAGTTGATGAAAAGAATGGTTTTTATTTGGTTGCTGACAAACTTGCAGTTGTACTCAGTAAAATAGATCAAACAATTATTGATGAGATTTTAAAGCATAAACCACAAACCTGCATAATACTCGATAATCTCT
>CAYNUV010000278.1:0-4844 GCA_964400245.1 uncultured Ignavibacteriaceae bacterium | reverse complement strand
GAATAATTCTCGGGAATATTCTGGCATTTGTTATTACAACCTTACAATTAAAATATAACATAATATCTCTCCCCTCTTCAGTTTACTTTGTCAATTCAGTCCCGATAAAAATTTCGCCGGAAATTTTCCTTGCAATATCATTTCTCACTTTCCTGCTTTGCATTATTGTAAGCATAATTCCAAGTTACATTGCTTCAAAAATTCAACCTGTAACATCAATAAGGTTCAGGTAATGTCTTTCGAATCATTTATTGCAAAAAGATATCTCATTTCAAAGCATAAAATTAATTTCATTTCAATTATTTCTATTATTTCTGTAGCAGGAATTACTATTGGCGTAGCTGCTCTAATTGTAGTTCTTTCAGTCTTTAATGGATTCGGAAGTCTCGTCACTTCTTTCTTAATGAATTTCGATCCTCATTTAAGAGTTGAAATGATTTCTCCGGAAGCAAACCGGGAGAAGCTTGAAGAAATTTTAAAATCAACAAATGAAATAAAAAATTATTCTCCTTTTGTTAGCGGCAAAGTATTAGCGTTCAGTTCAGGGATTACAAAAGTAGTTTCACTAAAAGGAATAGATGAAAAGAATGGTGAAAATATCTATAAAATTAATAAAAATATTTTGTTTGGTAAGTTTGATTTAAGTAAAAGTGAAAACTTGCCAAAAGCAATTATAGGATTACAGCTTGCTGATCGTCTGCAGTCTTTGATAGGTGATACTTTAACTTTAATTTCCCCGGCAGGTGTAGAAAAAGCGCTTGTGCAATTTACAATTCCGAGTTCTAAAAAATTTATAGTCGCCGGAATTTACAGTACAGATAATAACGATTATGATGCCTCATTTATTTTTTCATCACTGAAAGAATGTCAGAGTCTTTTGGGATATGGAAAATTTGTTCAGGGTTATGAAGTTATATTGTCGGATATTGATAAATCTTTCGATGTTAAAGAAAAACTATCATCTGAGCTTGATAAAAATTTATACAACATAAACACATGGTATGATTTTCATAAAGATTTATATTCAGTTATGCAGATTGAAAGATGGGCGGCGTATATTATTCTTTCTTTAATAATTGCTGTTGCATCTTTTAACATTCTTGGTTCACTTTCAATGTCGGTTATAGAAAAGAAAAGAGATATAGGCGTTTTAAGATCAATGGGAGCAGAGGAAAAATCTATATTAAAGATTTTTATGTTTGAAGGATTATTGATTGGTATAATCGGAACTATAGCAGGAATCTTTATCGGTTATGCAATATGTTATCTTCAGATTAATTTTAATATTTATCCTCTTGATCCGACTCAATATAAAATTGATTCTCTCCCTGTAGAATTACGTCTATCTGATTTCTTTTACATTTCAGGAGCTTCAATGCTGCTTTCATTTCTTGCATCACTCTACCCGGCAAAGAAAGCTGTTAAAGTAAATATTGTGGAATCAATTAAATGGGAATAATTTGAAAACAAATAAACTAAATGGATAATCAAATAATACTTAAAGCGAATAATATTTCTAAATCGTTTCAGACTGTAAAAAACGTAAAGCTTGAAATACTTAATTCTGTTTCTATTGATATTGAAGAAAACAAAATTTCGGTCATCATTGGGGCTTCAGGTGCTGGTAAAAGTACACTTCTTCATATTTTAGGCGGACTTGATAAACCTGATTCCGGTGAAGTTATTTTTAACGACACAAACATTCACAAACTTTCAGATGATAAACTTGCACGCTTCAGGAATAAGAACATTGGTTTTGTTTTTCAGTTTCATCATCTCTTACCTGAGTTTACTGCTTTAGAAAATGTAATGATTCCCCAAATGATAAATGGAGTTTCAGAAAGGAAAGCAATTGGAAAAGCTAAAGCTTTGTTAAGCAAAACAGGATTAATTGAAAGAGCAGATCATAAACCGGCTGAATTAAGCGGCGGGGAGCAGCAAAGAGTTGCAGTTGCAAGAGCATTAGCAAATGATCCTGCTTTAATTCTTGCAGATGAACCTACAGGAAATCTTGATTCACAGAACAGCATCATTCTTCAGGAGCTTTTTATTAAACTAAAGAACAAATTAAACAAGACATTTGTTATTGTTACTCATAACCAGGAAATGATTTCTTTAGCCGATAATTTATTTGAGATGAAAGATGGGAAAATCTATAAAAAATAATCAGTTATAGATTTTACTTACTTTATTTTTTCTTACTTACTATCCTGCAAATATTCAAACAGCAATCTCACTCCAAATCCTGTCATAAATTTCTTACTGTAGTTATTACTTCCATTTAATATTGAAGGACCTGCAATATCCAGATGAACCCATGGAATTTTACTATCAACAAAATTCTCCAGGAATTTTGCTGCAGTAATTGCTCCGCCCCATTTGCCCCCAACATTTTTAACATCTGCAACATCACTTTTGTTTTGTTCATGAAAATCATCCCACATTGGCAAAGGCCATAATCTATCATAAGTCTTTAAACCGAGTTTGAATAAATTATCAGAAAGCTTCTGATCTTTAGTAAATATTCCTGCAATAAATTCTCCCAAAGCTACAACGCAAGCTCCGGTTAATGTTGCAAGATCAATAATTACATCAGGCTCTTGCAGAGATGCATAATGCAAAGCATCCGCTAATATCATTCTTCCTTCAGCATCAGTATTATCCACTTCAATAGTTTTTCCTGAAGAAGTCTTAACAATATCTCCTGGTCTCATTGCTTTTCCGGAAAGCATATTTTCAGCAGTTGGAATTACTCCAAGAATATTTACAGGCAGTTTGGCTTTTGCTGCCGCCAGAATTGTTCCTGCAACTACTGCGGCTCCGGACATATCAGCTTTCATATATCCCATATTCTGAGCAGGTTTAATTGAGATTCCGCCGGAATCAAAAGTAACGCCCTTTCCTACAAGAGCAATTTTTTTCTTCTTCCCTTTTGCTCCACTATTGTATTCCATAATAATAAATCTTGGAGGATTTTCACTTCCCATTCCAACTGCAAGAAGCCCTCCCATTTTTCTCCTGGTTATCTCTTTCTCATCATAAATTTTAATTTTTACTCCAGCTTTACTTAACGCGGATTTAACTCTGTTAGCTAATTCGTTTGGAGTGAGTTTAATACCGGGTTCATTCTGAAGATCTTTTGCAAAGTTAACACCCTGCATAACAATTTCACCTTTGGTTAATGCTGATTTAAGTTTTTTGTTATCATCTGCATAGAAAAGAATATTTAATTCTTTAATGTCTTTCTTATCAGATTTATATAAATCAAACGAATAGTTACCGTAAATAATTCCTTCAATAAAAGTCTGGTAAAAATATTCTTCATCATCAAAGTAAGTTTTGAAAGCCTGGTACTTGGGAATAAAAATGTGCAGATATTTTACTTCTTCTTTTTCAAGCTCAGGAAGAAAACCTGCAAGGTGATTTCTGAAATAATCAACAGAGAATTTATCATCTAACTTCACTTTGGAAATAAAAACTTCATCCGGTTTACCATCATGCTTGGATACCCTGATTTCATTTCCATCTTTAGAGAGAAAACTTTTTCTTTGCAGTTCAGATAATCTTACATTAAAAACTCTTTCCAGGTTTTTCAAGCTATCCGATAATTTCTTTTCATCAATTAGGTATTTTAAACTAACCGATAGAGGTTTGTACGATATTTTTTTATCTGCAGTATTAATTTTTAGTTTGAACATGATATTTCTTTAGTTCCTTTCTATATATTCTTTTGCTTTCAACAAAATGTTTGGAATAAAATCTTCCATTTTACCATTAAATATTCTGATGCCTGCAGCATTAGTATGTCCCCCACCGCCAAATTCTGCTGCAAGTTTATTAACAGGAATATTTCCTTTAGAACGAAGGCTTACTTTAAATCCTTCGTTCAACTGGATGAATAACAATCCTAATTTCACACCTTCAACAGATAAAGAAAAATTAACAAAGCTGTCTGTATCAGATTCTAATGCATTAAGAGAATTAAATTCTTCTCTATTCAAAACCATGTAGCTTATTTCTTTTTTATCTCCATATAATTGAAGGGATTCAAGTGCTTTGCCAAGAAGCTTCATCTTACTGAATTTACTCTGGTCATAAATTTTATCAAACACTTCTGTAGGATTAACTCCAAAGCTTAAAAGTTCAGCAGCAATTTTATGTATTTCGGGAGTTGTTCTTTCAAATCTGAATGAACCAGTATCAGTCATTATTGCGGCGTAAAGTGGATACGCAATAGAGTAATTTAATTCAACAATTGAAGTTTGCTTTATTAATTCATAAATGATATGCCCTGTTGAACAATATTCAGTATCTGCAAAATAATGATTTACAAAATCCTCGCTATCCTGATGATGATCAATAATTATTTTTGTTTTAGTTGATTTCAGAAAATCTTCTTTCATACTTACAATACGATCTGAATTGTTAAAATCTAATCCAACCAAAACATCAACTGAATTAATTATTTCACTATGCTTTTGCTTTTCATACTTCTCAATAATTTTTTCATCATCAAGGAATTCGAGGTTATATGGTTTTGAACTATGATTGACCACATAAACTTTTTTTTCTAAAGATTTGAGCAGTTTGTATAAGGCAATTTCACTTCCTATTGCATCTGCATCGGGATTAACATGAGTAGTTAATAAAAATGACTTATTCTCGGATAAAATATTTTTTAGTTTTTTAAAGTCTATCATTTATATTTTAAAAAATAAAAAAGGGCTTGGTGTCAAGCCCTGAAAAATTGCTGAACAAATTTACAAAATTATTAATGTTATTAAAAGATTTCTACTTAACCTCCCAAGTGTTTGTACTGTAAAGAAGTTTTTTCAAATCGCCAT
>CAYNUV010000277.1:0-4852 GCA_964400245.1 uncultured Ignavibacteriaceae bacterium | reverse complement strand
CAGCTTTAAAAGCCGCAAGGAAATGGGGATATAAAATAAAAAAAGTTGAACCGGATAAAGCAGAAATTATAACCTGCATAAATAATTTTGCAGGACGTACAATTACAATTGTAAGCTTCTCAACTGAAGCACAATATAAAGATGGTTTTGGCCCGTTCACACCGGGATTCAAATCTATTCCTTATGGAGATGATGAGGCACTTGAAAAAGCAATAACAAAAAATACAGTTGCATTTATTGTTGAGCCGATTCAAGGAGAAGGCGGAGTAATTATTCCACCGGAAGGTTACCTAAAAAAAGCATTTGAAATATGTAAAAAGAATAATGTTCTTTTTATTGCAGATGAAATACAATCCGGTTTGGGAAGAAGCGGAAAACTTTTTGCATTTGAGTATGAAGATATAAGACCTGATGTTGTTATAATTGGTAAAGCATTATCTGGCGGATGTTATCCTGTTTCTGCAGTTCTTTCTGATAAAGAAGTGCTTGGAGTTTTTAACCCGGGAGATCATGGTTCTACATTCGGCGGAAATCCTCTCGGAGCTGCAGTTGCAAGAGAAAGCCTAAAAGTTTTAGTTGAAGAGAATCTTATTGAAAATTCATTTCTGCTTGGAAATTATTTCAGGGAAAAGTTAAAGCAAATTAAATCGCCACACGTTAAAGAGGTACGTGGTAAAGGATTATTTATTGGCGTTGAACTGAAACCGGAAGCAAAAGGTGCAAGAAGATTTTGTGAAGCATTAATGAAAAAAGGAATTCTCTGCAAAGAAACACATGAGAACGTTATCCGTTTTGCACCACCGTTAGTAATTAAGAAAGATGAGATTGATTGGGCTTTGGTTAGAGTTCAGGAAGTATTGATGATGAATTAAAAGAACATAAGTCATTACGAATCGCTGAAGGATTTGTAATGACTTATCCTTTTACAGTATCGAACAAAAAATCAGAAACAATTTCTTTTGTTTCTTCTATTGCCTGCCAGAGTTTTTTTACTCTTTCATAGATTCCTTCAAAATCATTATGTCTTGCGGTAATCTCAACAGCTAAAGCTTCATCACCAATCTTTTTCGCACCAACAGAATAGCTGGATCCTTTTATTGTGTGGGCTTCTTTTAAAAGCTTTTCAAGCTCATTTGCAGTTAAGAATGATTCAATTCTTTTGAAGCGAAGAATACAATCTTCCATATATGAAGATAAAACTTCTTTCTGGAAAAGGTCATCTCCCATGCTGATCTTCTCAAAATGTTCAAAGTCGAAAACCTGCGAGGAACCTGTTTCATCAGTCAGTATAGTTTTTGTAATATCTTCTGATTTAACTTTTAACAAATCATCAATCACTTTAATAAGATTATCTGCAATTATTGGTTTTGTAGTGTAATCATTCATCCCTGCATCAAGACATTTTTCTTTGTCTCCCATTAAAGCATGTGCTGTAATTGCCACAATAGGAATATTCCGTTTACTGCCTCTGAGCTTTCTTATTTCTGCGGTTGCAGCATAACCATCCATCTCAGGCATTTGAACGTCCATAAGGACTAAACTATAATTTTCAGTCTTTACTGCTTCCACTGCCTCAATACCATCACATACTGCTTCACAAATATATCCGGCATCATTAAGCATGCGGATGGCAATTTTCTGATTAATAAGATTATCTTCCGCAAGTAAAATTTTATGTTTTGCGCGTTGTAATTTTACATCTTCAGGTGATAAAGATTGTTTTTTTGATTCTGCCTGTAATTCATAATTTTTAATCTGCTCAATTCCATCATAGAACAATTGTTTATTCTGCACTTTTAATTTTATTGTAAAGAATATTTTTGTCCCTTTGCCATATTCACTTTCAATCCAGATATCACCACCCATCATATTTATAAATTCTTTACAGATTACAAGTCCTAACCCTGTACCGCCATATTTTTTTGTATTCGAAGAATCAATTTGTGAAAAAGGTTTAAACAATATTTTAAGTTTGCTTGCAGCTATTCCTATTCCGGAGTCTTCAACTGAAACTTTAATAATACTCTCTTCATTATTCAGCATTTCAGTTTTATAAATAATTTTAACTCCGCCTGTATCAGTGAATTTAACTGCATTCCCAAGAAGATTTGTTAATATCTGTTTTATTCTTTTACCATCACCTTTAAATAGTAATGGTGCGCCTTCTTTTATTTCTCTTAATACCTTAAGATTTTTTTCCATTGCTTTTGTAAGAATAATCGAAGCAGACTCATCAATAATTTCAGAGAAATTAAAATCAATATTAGCAAGTTCCATTTTGCCGGCTTCAATTTTAGAAAGATCAAGAAGATCATTAATAATATCCAGGAGAGATTCTGCAGATGATTTTGCACTTGTAACAAACTGCTTCATTTCTTCTTCGTTTTCAAAAGCCTGCAGCTCAATTAATGAAAGATAGCCGATGATACCGTTCATAGGTGTTCTTATTTCGTGGCTCATGTTGGCAAGAAACTGGCTTTTTACCATACTCGATTGTGTTGCTTCTTTAGCAAGATTATCAGATTTAATCTTTTCTTCTCTTAATGCCTGCTGAATTTTTTCGCGTTCTCTTTCTGCTTTTACCTGTGCGGTAATGTCCTGCATATTTCCTTCGAAATAAATGCCCGCGCCTTCGCTGCTCACAATCCTGTCGTTAAGTCTTACAACTATTTCGGAACCGTCTTTTTTCTTTAATGTAACCTGCACATTTCTAATTTCAGCATCACTCTGAAGCTGTTTAAATATTTTTAATCGCTCTTCAGGGCTTTTATATAAATCTTTTTTGATATCTATCTTCATTAATTCTTCTTCATTATCATATCCAAGAATTTCAACTAAAGCTTTGTTTACAATAATGAATTTTCCATCAAGACTGGATTGAAATAATCCTTCAGCCGAGTTATCAAAAATTGATCTGTATTTTTTTTCAGAGAGAATAACCGAATGAGTTTTTTCTGCAAGCAATGTTCTTAACCGGAAGTTAACTGCACTCCCGATTACTGAAATAATGCTAAGGAAGATTACAAAAAGAACAGACTCATAAAGATTAGGAAGAAAATAAATGCTCTGGTCATTTAAAAGAATTGCTGAAGCAAATACAACGTTATAGTAAATCGCTACCATAATCTGGTGCTTAACATCCCAGCTTAAAAATAAAGCGGATGTAAAAATCATCAATCCTACAATTTGAGAATTTACAACTAATGTTGATGGAAGCAGGTAAATCATATAACCGGTTGAGACGATGATTGAAATCAAAAGTGTATGAACCAGTATAATAGAATTTTTACTGCCGAATTTTGTGTATAATGCTACCAGAACACAAAATGAAATTAAAGTTGCAGATAATCTTGTTAAGTAAACGTGAATGGAATGATCTGAAAAGTATCTTATTTCAAAAATCATAGCGAATAAACCGGAGATCGCTATAAGCAAAGCCAATATCTTTAATGGGGGTAAAAGCAATTCTTTCGATTGTTCATTTACTTCCTTATAGCTTTTTTCTGAAATGGCTTTCCTGGAATCGTATAAAAAATCAATTATTGTTACAGGCGTCTGCATATTTCTCCGATTAAAAACATTTTAATTCCCTTTCATACTTTATCCATTATTATGCCAGAAATGAAGGAAATAGCAGGCATGCGAAGCATTTCAAAAAATCCCTATAACAAATGTTTTTAATGAATAAAAGATAAAATGAATTAAAAATATGCTGCAAAGATTTTTTTTCCATAGATTAACGGAGATTTTTACTGATAATTATGAGCGAATTCCTTTATTCAATTGATTTAGATATACTTTACTTTTTTAATCATACGCTTTCCTCCAAAGTTCTTGATTCTTTTTTCCTTTTAATTACGGATGTTAAGAACTGGTATTTAGCTTATGCTGTACTTCTTGGCATTTGTTTTTTCAAAGGTGGAATCAAAGGTAAGCTTGCTGTTGCCGGTGTTATTCTGGTAATTGTTTTTTGCGATCAAATCAATCATCGCATTATAAAAGAATTATTTGAACGCTTAAGGCCTTGCAATGCACTTGGAGATATTATTACTCCTGCAGGATGCGGCGGGACTTTTTCCTTCCCTTCTAATCATGCTGTTAATAATTTTGCAGCAGCAACTTTCTTTTTTATTCTTTATAAAAATCTTAAGTGGATACTTTTCACAAGCGCTTTGTTAGTTTCTTTATCAAGAATTTATCTTGGACTTCATTATCCTTCGGATGTTTTAGCAGGTGCAGTTTTGGGATTATTAGCAGGATATATTTTTGCACAAGCTGTTTTAAAAATTAATGAATATATAATTTTCAAAAAGCAAAGTAAGGAATAACAATCAATGCTTTCTATAAGATATGCTTTTGAAAAAGATGTCCCGGTAATTTTAAATTTTATAAAAGAACTTGCAGAATATGAAAAGCTGATGGATTCTGTTTTGGTGGATGAAGCGATTCTCAGAGAAAATCTTTTTATAAGAAAATACGCCGAAGTAATTATTGCTGAATGGAATGGAATTCCGGTTGGGCAAGCATTGTTCTTTCACAACTTTTCTACTTTTCTTGGAAAACCTGGAATTTATCTTGAAGATCTTTATGTTAAACCTGAATTCAGGGGGAAAGGAATTGGCAAAGCTTTATTGGAAAAAGTAATAGCCATTGCAAAAGAAAGAAACTGCGGAAGAGTTGAATGGGTAGTGTTGGACTGGAATAAACCGGCAATTGATTTCTATGAAAAGCTCGGAGCTGAGCATATGCAAGACTGGTTTGTTTACAGATTAATGGAAGATAAGTTTTAATTATCTTTGGATAAATTTAAGAAATGAAATTAATTTATTTTTCATCTTTTCTCATAATTTTT
>CAYNUV010000276.1:0-4867 GCA_964400245.1 uncultured Ignavibacteriaceae bacterium | reverse complement strand
AGATTTGTTTGGAGTTGCTTGCACAAGTTGTATGCGAACTAACGCAAGGAATCCCTCTGTTCCGATTTCATCGGAACTGTCTCCCTTTGCTAAAGGGAGACTTCTTAGTGCGAGGTTAATAAATTTTTAAGATTTTTCTTGAATTAACCAAAATAATTACTGAAATTTAAGGCAAGAAAACATCCGAGGGTTTTTAGCTGCATAAGAAATAATTCCTGATTATAAAGGAGTATAAGTAATAGTTAGGCATTTTGCTTGAAATCTAATAATAATATTTTTCTAAAGAGGTGTACTTATGAAAAGAATATTTGCAGTTATAATTATTATAAATTGTATTAATGTTACAAACGCACAATGGTTTTGGCAAAATCCATTACCAACAGGTAATTCGCTACAAAGTGTAAAATTTATTTCAACAACAGTTGGCTGGGCTGTTGGTGTTGGCGGCACAATCCTCAGAACCACTGACGGAGGAACAACCTGGACTTTACAATCCAGCGGAACATTTAACGATCTATATGGTGTCTCCCCCCTTTACAGATGCAAATAACGGGACGGCTGTTGGTGATGGCGGCACAATCCTAAGAACCATAAACGGCGGAACAACCTGGACTGAACAATCAAGCGGAACTCAATACCCTTTATCTGGTGTCTCATTTACCGATGCAAATAACGGGACGGCTGTTGGTTATGACTATAATAATAATTTAGGAATAATCCTCAGAACCATAAACGGAGGAACAACCTGGACTTCACAATCAAGCGGAATAACAGGACGGTTGATTGGTGTCTCCTTTACCGATGCAAATAATTGTACGGCTGTTGGTTATGACTATAATAATAATTTAGGAATAATCCTCAGAACCACAAACGGCGGAATAATCTGGACTTCACAATCAAGCGGAACAACAAACTTTTTGTATGGTGTCTCCCTTTACCGATGCAAATAATTGTACGGCTGTTGGTGAAAGTGGCACAATCCTAAGAACAACAAACGGCGGTGTTACTTTTGTTGAAGAAGAAAATAGCACAACTATGCCGGAAGAGTTTATTCTTTCTCAAAACTACCCCAATCCGTTTAATCCGGGTACTATAATAAATTATTCGGTTCCCAAACAAAGTAATGTTACAATATAATTTATGATGCATTAGGAAGAGAAGTAACCACATTAGTTAATGAAGAAAAATCAATAGGTAATTACTCGGTAGAATTTTCCGCCAAAGGCGGATCCGCCTCAGGCGGAAATGCAACCCAACTGGCAAGTGGAATTTATTTTTATCAGATGAGGACAGATGAATTTATGCAAACTAAAAAGATGCTGTTATTGAAGTAATAAATGCCAAACCTAGAGTTCAAGTTGACAGCTTTTTTCGCACGCGGCATTCGACAATTTTTTACTTTGCAGTTTAATAAATAAAAACTCCACCCGTCCTCCCCTTTACCAAAGGGGAGGTGAGGAGGGGTTTTCTAATCGCTCTACAAATCTAATTCACCAACCCAACCATTACAGTAATTTCATCAACAAGCTGATCAACATTTCCTTCAAAGCCGATACTCTTAAATCTTATATTCCCGTTTTTATCAATAATAAATTTTGTAGGAATTCCGGATACTCCGTAAGCTCCGACAACTTTATCATCAAAATCCATCAAAACCTGGAATGGATAATTATTCTTTTCAATAAATGAGTGAGCACTTGTTTTCCTGTCCTCTACCCGCTCCCAGGAATTTATGAACAGGAATTTTACATTCTCATCACCGGCATATTTCTCAACAGCATTCTTCATACCGGGGAATGATGAAATGCAAGGACCGCACCAGGTTGCCCAGAAATCCAATACAACTGTCTTCCCTTTTAATTCCGATAAAGAAACTTTATTTCCATTTAAATCCTCAAGAGTAAAATCAGGAGCGGGTTCGTTTATCATTTCAGCTTTAAGCTTTTCCTTAACAATATTCAAAGCAAACGATTTAAAACCAGAGAGGTAAGTATCAAATCCTTGTTCAGAACCTTTTTCAGAAATATAAACTTCTTTTAACAAGTCAATCATAGCAGTTGTATTTTTGCCATCTTTTATAAAATCTTCAATTACTTTTTTTACCTTTGCTTTATCTCCGTTTTCAAAAACAACATTAACATACAGCTCGTTTATCTCGCCTTCTTTATTTTTTGTCAGTGCGGCTGCTTTCTCAAGATTGCCTTCTGCATCCTTTTTATTTCCTGTTAAGTAAAGAGCTTTTCCTAAGGAGAAATAATTAAGCCCTGCATAATATTCTATTTCTTCTTTCCATTCTTTTTCTGTTAAGTATTCAGGTTTCTTTTCAGATGGAGATTTTAATTCACTCTCTCCTCTTTGTACACCAAGCTTTGCAATCTCAAGAGCAATGTTCGGATCAGCATTTTCTTTATACATTCTCTGTGTAACAGAATAAAAACGGAAAATGCTTGTCTTGTTCTGATTTGATTTGAAAAATTCAAGAACTTCAGGATAAAGTTTACTGTCACGATAATATATTGCAACCAGATCAAATGCAGATTGAGAATATTTGCTTTCAGGAAAATCTGTATAAAATTTATCTGCGAGTTCTGTTTTCTTTGTTATATCGGTTTCATTCTGTATTTCCTGATACCTAACAAACTGCAATTGTTCATTCAATGGAAATTTCTCAGACAATAATTTTTTATACTTCTCTGATTTTTCCATATTACCTGTACGTTCATACCAATCCATCAGAACAGTTAAGTTGTCTTCTGTAAATTCATTTTTCTTTTCAAGTTCAGCAAGTTCAATATTAGCAATGCTATCCACAGTTTCAGGATTTAACTTAGAGTAAGCAAGGAGATATGAATTAAGATATTCTTCTTTAATACCCGGATTATTTTTAAAATCATCCTGCATATATTTTAATGCAAGACTAAAATCCCTGTCAAGTTCAACATAGTATGAACCCCAGTTTAAAACGGCAACTCCCAATCCGGCAATACTTCCCGGAAGAATTTCATCTCTGTCTGTTAAATGAATTACATATCCCATGTTTTCATTGTTATCAACATTATCATCATTTTTGAATTTGATAATTAAACCTCGTGTATCCTTTGTAGTTTTTATTTTCCCTTCCCAACCATTCTGAACTTTTTTCATTTCAACACCAACTGCATCATCAAGCTTTTTGCTGTACAAGTATGCTACTAATTCAATTTTATCAAAGGAGGAAAGCTTAGTGCTGTCTGCATTATAAAAAACAATTATTTCATCACCCGCTTTTGGATTCTCAGGGTAATAATCAAAAACTCCTTCCCAAACCATTTCTGAGGAACAGGAAATAAATGTAATTATTATAAGGAATAAACAAATTTTGATAATAAACTTTTTCATTAGAGACTATTCTTTCTTTGATTTTCAGCTTAAAAATAGAATTATCCTTTAAATGAAACAAATCATTAAAAATTCTTTTTAGATACGCTACGTTGAATTTTGTGAAATATTTTCCAAACTTATAAATGAGTTCAGTGGGCGGATTGTTATTAACAAAAATAGAGGAAATAGATGAATAAAAACTTTACTCTGCCGCTCTTTATTTTTTTTACGGCTTTCTTTATTTCTTTCAGTCTTTTCCAACCTGAAAAAGACAAAATTCCTGATAAAATTTCCGGAGCTTATGAAGCGTTGAACTTCTGGAGTTTACAGCGTGTATATCCCTTTAATGATTTCCATGATGAAAAATATTTCCGGGAATTTGAAAAGTTTAAATCAAAAAGAAGCCTGAATAAATATAACGGAACATCCTGGGAAACAATCGGACCTCATAACACAGCCGGAAGAACTCTTTGCATTGAATTCAATCCTCATAATCCAAATACAATTTATGCGGGTTCTGCAAGCGGCGGATTATGGCGAAGTTATACCGGAGGTTTCGGTGCAGCAGCTTGGGAATATATTCCAACGGGTTATCCGGTTTTGGGTGTAAGCTCAATTGCAATTTCACCTGAAGATTCCAACACGATTTATATTGCCACAGGTGAAGTTTATAATTATAATGCTGCAGGAACAGGAGCTGCTTATCGCAATACTAGAGGAACCTACGGTATAGGCATTCTTAAAACAACTGACGGTGGATTAACCTGGACAAAAAGTTTAGACTGGTCTTACAATCAGCAGCGAGGGGTTTGGGTAGTTAAAATAAATCCTCTTAATACTAATACTATCTGGGCAGGAACAACAATCGGTACTTTTAAATCAACAGATGCAGGCGAAACATGGCAGCAGGTTCATAATGTAGTTATGGTAACAGATCTTATTATAAATGCCGCCGATACTAACATAGTTATAACTGGCTGCGGAAATTTTGAAAGCACCGGATATGGAATTTACAGAACTTCCAATAATGGAAATTCCTGGACAAAAATTATTTCCTCTTTACCGTCAACCTTTGCTGGAAAAATAATGCTGGGAGCTTATGAGCAAAATCCAAATATTATATATGCAAGTATTGGCAATGGTTTTTCAGGTCCTGATGGCGCAACCTGGTTATCAAGATCAACAAATGCCGGAGAGACTTTTACTATAGTTACTGATGAAGATTATTCGCAACATCAGGGTTGGTTTTCGCACGATGTTGCAATTCATCCGGAAGATTCCAGTATCATTATTGCTGTGGGTATTGAGGTTTATAAAGCTACAAATAATAACACAACACTAGTTCGGAAATCTAACGGCGGAGTGTCATTAGGAAAACCTCCTATCGGGGGTCCAGATGGTCCTCCTGATTATGTCCATTCAGATATTCACGATGTCAGGTTTCGTTCTGATAAACCTGACACAATTTATTTTGCCCCAGATGGGGGGGTGTTTGTATCACTTGATG
>CAYNUV010000275.1:0-4875 GCA_964400245.1 uncultured Ignavibacteriaceae bacterium | reverse complement strand
ACCTTTATTAACAATGATGCATAACTAAGTAATCGATACACTAGTGTATCGACCAATTAGTTTTGCAACATAGTAATTGCAACATAGTAATATAAATATGACGCAAAACAGTTGGCGCAAAATTAAAAATGGGATGAATTGCCACATGGCTTTAGCCTGTGGACCAGATGATTCAAAAAACTTTTGGGCTTTAGCCCAAGAACCACATTGAGATCTGGAATCCAATCTGCCTGGCAGGCTTGGAGGGCTAAAGCCCAAATATTTTCTGCAATATCTTATGGCTCGTTGCGTACCAGGAGTTTGCTTAATATTTTATTATTTGGAAATTACACTGACTGGAATCATAACGCTTTAGGGGTGATCTGTGCATTTGCATTACTAATTGTTTTTATATCTTTTGTCAAAAAGCAGATCACAAAAAAAGTTGCATTTATTTTAACGCTTGTTTTAACTCTGGGGCTTTTACTCTCAACTTCCCGGAGCGCTTTACTAGCTGTAATTCTTGTTTCATTGATTATGTTTCTGGTTCAAAAGGAAATTAAGCTTAATCCGAATAAAGTTTTTATTTCATTTTTTGGTTTATTTATATTTTTAATATCGTTTTATTTCATATATAATGGTCTTCTCAAATCCGGAAGCATTCAATCTTCACTTGTTGATCAGACTTATTACAGGCTGTATGAAGAACCAATGAGCCTTTTTGGCGGAAATGAGGATAAAGTATTTAACAAATTCGGGGTTGAACAGGAGGGAAACGCCAGATGGCGAATGAACAGGGCATTGTCAGACCTTTCAAAGTACACAACGTTAGATTTGGAAATACAGTTATTTGGCCTTGGGGTACAGGGATATCTCTATAGCAATTATGGAGGTGATAATGCTTCTCCGCATAACGGGTATGTGCTTATCTTAATTGAACGGGGAATAACCGGGTTATTAATATTTATTCTTGTCATAGTGAATCTATCCTATAGATCTTTTAAACTGATCCGGCAAAATTTCATTAATTTACCGATGATTTACATTTTACTCGCATTAGTTTTTTATACTATAGGACAAAATTCAGAACTGACCAATTATATTGCTTTTCTTATCATTGGTGCTGTTATCGGCAATACTAAAGAAGCTTTGGTTTTAGAAGATGAGACAGAGAATAACCTTGGCTCATCTTTCCTGGTAAATAAAATTTAACGAAAATCTTACAGCGTAAAAATATCACCTCACAATTGACTTTATAAATATTAATAAAATAGAATAATCTCATTCCTTATTTGAAATAATGACCTGTTATCTCACAATACTGACTCTGCCGGTGGTATAGGTCCCCTGGTAAAATTGTGTAAATAGTTCCGAAGGGACTAAATGTTTATAGTAATAAAGATACCCCCGAAATAAATAACCATGGAGGGCTCAATATTTCTTTAGTTTGGATATATAAATATTTATTATCTGCATTTGTATTCTCACACAAACTTTAGAAAATAACGGAGTGCGCTTTATAGACTTATCTTATCTGAGTCTTAATGTAAATTTTAATTATTTTAGTATCTTATCCAGCTATGATTTTTCTTCTAATGTTAATTAATTAACACCAAACACTTTATGAGATAATGTCAAAAGAAAAAAAAGTTTTAATGATAGTTCAGAATAATTCTGTACCTTTTGACAAGAGAGTGTTCAAGGAGGCAAAATCATTATCAAAAAACAGCTATAAAGTTTTTATTATTTGTCCTCAAACCAAACTCGATTGGGAGAAAAAGACAGTAATAGAAAACATTACTATCCGTCGTTATAAAAACTACACCCCGTCGGAAACAATTATTGGCTTTATACTTGAATTTTTTGTTTCATTATTAAAAATTTACTCCCTTGCCTTTTACTTAATACTTAAAGAAAAAATAAAATTTATTCATGTAGCAAATCCCCCGGACTTTTTCTGGCCGTTGGCAATACTCAGTAAAATATTAGGTATAAAATTCATTTACGATCAGCATGATCTGGGTCCGGAGGTTTTTAAAACAAAATTCAATAATAAGCTGCTGTACAAGCTCCTCTCTGTATCGGAGAAATTTTCTGTGTTATTTTCAGATGGGATAGTGCTGGTTAATAATTCATTCAGGGAAAGATTGTTTAATAAATGGGGAAAAAATAATAAGCCTTTGGAAGTAATTTATAATGGTCCCGATGAAGATTTTATCCCGATAAAAAATACGGAATTAATCGAAAGATATAGAACGAAAAAGGTAATTCTTTATATTGGCTTAATGACTATTAATGATAATATTGAAGTTATTGTAGAAGTTGCTGAAAAAATAATTAAAGAACATAAAAGATCAGACTGTCATTTTATATTGCTTGGTGATGGGCAGGAAAGGGAAAAAGCAGAAAAAGCCGTTCATGCTCTGGGTATTGGGCAAAGCATAGAATTCAAGGGTCTCGTAAATCATAGAACAGTTAAGGAATATTTATATATTTCTGACATTTGTATTGCTCCTGATTTACCAAACGGGTTGAATGAATATTTAACTCTCATCAAAATTCTCGAGTATATGAAAGCAAGGAAACCTTTTATCAGTTTTGATTTACTTGAAACAAGAAAAATGGCCGAAGGTGCGGGGTTATTTGCAAAAGACATTGATGATTTTACTCAGAAGATTATCTTTTTAATGGACAATCCTGAAATTTGTATTAAGTTGGGTGATATTGGAGAAGCAATTATTAATGAGAAATTTCTTTGGAAATTTTCAGAAAAATCTTTGTTGAATCTCTATTCTGAATTGGAATCAAATTCAAATATCTGAGTTATTTTGTGATGAATGAGAAAAAATATATTCCCAACTTTCTTATAATTATCTGTGTTTTTAGTCTGCTTATAAGAGTTGTTATAATTTTTTATTTAAAGACATATGCAAATGATTACAGCCATACGGATATTGGTCAGATACCATATAATCTTCTTAACGGTCTTGGCTACACTTATAACGGCAGACCAAGTGCATACTTCGGGCCTGGTTACACATATTTGTGGACAGCCATGATGTTTGTATTTGGAATTTTCGGAGGACAGCTTGCTTTGCAGTTGCTTCAGGCAATCGGGTTATCTGTTCTGCCAATTGTTTGGTATCGTCTTTCATTATCTTTATTTGATAAACACATTATCGCATTTGTTTCTTCAGTATGGCTCAGCCTCTATCCGGAATTACTTCTTTTGAGTTCCACAATGTTTTCGGAAAGTATAATGATGTTTTTGTGGATATTTACATTCGTTATGATTATATGGTGGCGTGAGTCCCCAACACACTTGAAAGGTATCTTACTTGGACTGACTATTGCGATTCTTATCCTCACAAAAGGACGTTTATTACTCTTTATAGCTGTACCATTGTTGTACTTCTTCATTTTGGATTGGAAGGATAGGAAGAAAAGTGCTCTCCAACAGTATATGGTTCCGCTCATTTGTGTCATCCTTTTGATGAGCATATGGATTGTACGCAATATGATCGAACTTAATAAATTTTATACTACAGAATCAGCATTTGGAGAAATGTTCTGGAAGGGTCACAATATTGACGCTACTGGAACTGGAAAATATATTCTTGGCAGCAGTAATATTTCTAAAATTAAAATCGATTCTGAGGAATTTCCAATTGGAGAAAATGCACAACGCAATTTTCGAAAATCCCCTGAATTACAATTAGCATTAAAAAATGCACAGAGCGAAGCAGAAATAGATCATGCATATCAGCAGGAAGCATATTTATTCATTATTAATAATTTAGATAAAGAACTGGAACTGAGTATAAAAAAAATTTTTTATGCATGGTGGCGTGATCCAACGAATTTGTTTACATATCATCCTTTGTATATCGTGCCTTGGTGCATCACTATGATTTTCTTTATCATCGGATTGGTGAAAAGTTTTTCTCAGCCAAAACATTATCTCCTGTTCTATTTAATATTTTTCATTTCAACATTGCTTCAGGTAATTTTTTGTGTTGTCCCACGCTATCGATTACCTGTTTATCCATTTGTATTTGGATTAGGAGCTCTTGGATTTGTTCAGACTTTTGAATTGATGATAACACGAAATAATAATTTACAAAAGAAGTATCATGCTTTTATCTCACGCCTTATTCAGTAACCCAATGGTTGGACAAAATTTTGTAAAAGACCTTAATTATTTACCTTTAGCCTTTATTACGGTTGAAATCAATTTTAGTATTTATTGATGAAAAATAAATTAATAGTTATAAACAAAATTATACTAATTATTAAAGAAAAAATTCCTCGCTTTTCAAAATACACTTTAGTTGGTTTTATAAATTTAAATTTAACACTTCTAATTTATTATATTCTTATAAGTTTTTTTTATGTAAATTATCTGACAGCTTTGATTTTTATGTGGGTTTTCGGGTTATTATTTACATACACCTTCAATTTTATTTGGACATTTAAACCGGAAAAAAAGTTAAATTATGGCATAAGATTATTAAAGTATTTTTTGGTTTATTTTACATCTTTTTCCATTAATTATCTATTATTAAAAAATATCAGAGAAAATTATATTTCTGATTCTTTATTAGCCCAATTATTAATTATTCCTTTGATTGTTCTTATTAATTTTTCAGGAATTAAATATTGGGCATTGAGACCAAAAATAAGTATACAAACTTCTAAAAATATTCCGGAATAGAAAAAAGTTGTCTTGTAACTCACAAAAATTTTACACTTTACTTAATAATTTGTTTAATTAAATTATGTCATCGTTTTACTTATTCGATTAGTAATCTCAAAAAGAGTCACTTATTATTAAATGATTTGAAATTTTAATCCCAGTTGATATGGTACAATTATTAATATACATAACTATATGAA
>CAYNUV010000274.1:0-4881 GCA_964400245.1 uncultured Ignavibacteriaceae bacterium | reverse complement strand
CTAACGCTTTATAAAAAAAATCGAGGTAACCGTAAAAAATATTATCACCAAGAATTAAAGTTACATTATCCTTGCCAATAAATTCTTTTCCCAGAATAAAAGCTTCTGCTATTCCTTTCGGCGCCTCCTGTATTTTATATGAAATATTAATCCCAAAATGTGAACCATCTTCAAACAAACGCTGGTAAAGCGGTATAGTCTGTTCATTTGAAATAATAAGAATATCTTTTATCCCGCCCAACATCAGAATTGAAATGGGAAAATAGATAAGAGGCTTATCATAAATTAATGCAAGCTGCTTACTGTAAACTTTAGTTATTGGATATAAGCGGGAACCCGATCCGCCTGCTAATACAATACCTTTCATCAGAATACTACTGCTTTTTTATTAAAAATTTTGAGATACTAATATAGAGAGATTTGCAGGAAAAGACACTCTTCGGTTTCGCTCAGGATAAACTTTCAACTATATTCAAAATTTTTGAATACTCACATACCATAACTTAAGAGAAAACCGAATATATTATTTGAACCCAATTTAAATTCAGGAATTCTTCCCTGTTCTTCATCTGAAATATTTGAACAAGTATAGAAGAGGCGTGCAAAAAGATCCCTGAAGATTTCATATTTAATTTCCACACCGGCGGTTTTTATAGTGAGTCTTGAACCATAAAGTATTTGAGGATAGGGGGATTCATATTGTTGCACTGGTAATTCAGTTTGTCCTTTCCTGATATACTCACCCCATAAATCAACCATCAATCCTCTTAATATCCATTGCTTGTATGAAAAATAAAACTGATCGGCATTACTTCCAATCCAATGGCCAAGCTGATAATCATGGCTTGTATAAAGCTGTACATCATTAGAATTCATATAAACAAAAGGATCAATACGCGTATATTCAAAGACAAGTTCGGAATTTTTCAAAACAGGATCAACAAGATTTAATCCGCCAGTCATACCAACCGATGAAAGATTTCCTCCCTGGAAAAGATCGGTAAGCGATAATTCATCAATAAAAAAAGTAGTGTATAACTTTGCCCGCAGTGGATGGAATTTATAAACTGCATTTGTAAATATCTGGGCATTGTCCCCGGTATTACTTCTGTCTGAATTATAATGATCAGCAAGCCTGAAAAAAATAAATGGAATAAAATAGAGAGGTTCCGGCTGTTCACTATAAATAACAGACTCACCGAGAGAGAAGCTTAAATTATTAAACAGGTAAAAGGAAATAATATGTGCGGCTATAAATTTATTGTACTGGCTATAACTTTCTCTGCCGGGGACTAAGGTTTCTCTTCCAGTTGCTGGATTTACAATTCCCGAATAAAGCCAACCATGTAAATATTGGAACTGCAGCCAGTCAACCGGATTAGCAATAAACCTTATAAAAGGAAATGAAGGAGACTTATCACTTAAAATTAGCTGACCACCCCGACCACTGCCCCATTCAATATTTTCCTTGCCAAAATCAATGCTTCCCCAATCCCAAGCATAAGAAACCATACCTCTTACATAGCTGTATTCAAGACCTTCTTCACTCGATTTATGCTTTACTATTCCGGGTTCTCTTGTAATCATCTTTTCAATATCTATTGATTTACCTCTTTCCTCGTTATCTCTGAAATAAAAATTAAAACCCGCATTATGAAAATAACCTGAGAACCTGAGCCCATTGAACCTAAGCTTAAAGTTATCGTCATATTGCCTCTTATATGAAAATCCTAAAACAGGATCTGCAAACATTGAAAAGTTTTTATCCCTGTAAAAGAAAGGCCTGAACCCTGCGTCATCATCATTATTAAAAACAATTGTTTGCTTTTTTTCGGAGTTGCGAATAATAGAAATCTCAGGATAAAAATCTTTTTTGTAATAAATCAGCTCATCTTTTTCTGTTGATGTAAGCTCTACCATATTGCATTCAGCTTCCAGTAGTTTCTCAGCAATAAGCTTTCTTGAAAGAGGGCGAAGCTCATCATTAAAAATTATTATTCCTTTTACCGAAAGCCTGTTAAGAAAATTATATACCGATGAGGCTGCCGGTTCATATACAACCTGTGCTATAATAATTCCCGGTACTAAAAATAAAAGCAATATTTTTTTTATCATCTTAACGTGTAATAAGAAGGTGGATAAGAACAACAACAGGAATTGCAAAAGAAAGATAAAAAAGAGCGGGCTGATATTTCGAACGGAGGATTACAAAGACTTTATAGAAAATATAAAGCAGGAAGCTATTGAAGATAACGAGGTTTGCATTTGCAAACTGCTTTACAGGAAGAAGATTAGATGATACCGAAAGAAGCATTATAAAAGCAAGTATAATCAAATCAATACCTGAAAAAAGCTGAACTCTTTTCTGCATAATCTTTTCCCTGAAGAAAAAGAAAAACACTACGCTTGGCAAAATCAAAAATATAATAAGGCTGCCGGAACTTATTTCAAAGATACCCGATACATCAAACAGCCAGTTAATCTGTTCTGTGTAATTGCTGTAAAGAAGGAAAAGCATCAGGTTGAAAAACACGATAATATCATTGAAATACCTGTTCTTCTGGTAATTTACAATGCTGTAAACAAAAAGAAGACCTACAAAGAGTATTGATAAAAGAATTATAAGATCACTCGTATTTGACTTTACCGGTGCAAGGCCGATAAGTAAAGCAACCGAAAGTATCGCAATTAACGGAACAATAAATTTTATATAAGCATTAATAAAAATCTGCGGGAACTGGTGATAAATTTTTCTTAAAACCGGCGGGTAAACCGGCTTCCTGAAAAGCCTGATGAAATGTTGAATAAAAAGAACGGGTATTGCAAACACACCGAAAATAATCAGTGCAATATCTTTATCGCCGCGAAGGTAGAAGAGAGATACGGCAGCAAAAACAAGTGCGATGCTCTCAATAATAAATACGGTTACTTTGTGGTTCGGGATTGTGCTGATTATAATATGATGTATATGAGACATATCTGCTATAAAAGGGTTTTGCTTTTTGAGCAGACGCCAGAACATTACTTTAAGTGTATCAAGAACCGGAACTGCAAGCAGTATAACAGGGAACGTCAGATCAAGTGTGCGGGTAACTGTATTGGTTGATGCAATTATAGTTGCAGTTACAAGAAAGAAACCGAGAACGTAAGCACCGGTATCGCCTAAAAAAATCCTTGCAGGGTATGCATTGAATTTAAGAAATCCTATAAGAGTTCCCATTAAACTTGAAGATAGAACAAGAAGAAACTTGTTGCCTGTATTTAAACCGACTAAAAAAGTTACAAAGATGATCATCAATGAAAACCCGCTTACAAGACCATCAAGACCATCAAGAAGATTAATCGAATTAATAGCACCAACAATAAAAAGTATCAGCAGGAGATAATTAAAAGGATAAGGAAGATCAATTCCAAAGAAGTGAATTATATCAAAATCCTGTGAGAGAAAATAAATAAGGAAGAAAGACATAATGAACTGTATAATAAACTTGTGATTCCATTTAATCCCAAACATATCATCGCCCATACCCAGAAGAGCAATTATACCTGAAGCAACCACAAAGAATCTTATCGAATTAAGATCACCGAAAAAGCTGATTGTTGAAACCATAACGATGAAGTAGATAAGAATACCCCCCATCCTCGGAATGATGGATGTGTTTATCCTTCTCGGTTCGCCGGGTATATCTACAACTTTTATCCTTTTGAAGAAGTCAATCATCAAAGGAGTAAAGAAAATTGTTAATACCAAACTTGTAAAAAATATTACAGGATAAATCATCTGATCCCCATTGTTATCTGAACCACATATTCTCCACTACAAAATGTCCTGATTTTAAAATGAAAATTATGTTTTGCAATGCTTATATCCAAACTAATTAAATATTTTATTTTTAGAAAAACTGGATTAACTTTCTAAAATTTTTACACAAGAGTGTAAACACCGGTAAAACAAATTCATTTCTTTTTAATATTATATAGTCTTCTTTGCTTTTACGGAAGATATCATTCAGTCTCTTGTTGCTTTTTCCGCCAAGTCTCATTCTTATAAAAACTTCTTCAATATAAACTATCGTTCCCGGATTGCTTTTCAACAATCTGAGGATCATATCGTAATCCGAGGCAATTTTCAGATCAGTATCGAACAATCCCGTTTTGTTATACAAAGATTTTCTTACAAACATTGTTGGGTGAGGAGGCATCCAACCAAATTTAAGTGCTTCTTTAGAAAATCTGCCTGCCTTCCAACGCCTGATAATTTTATTGATATTTCTTTTGCTAACATAGACAAGATCGGAATAAAGAATATTAATATCAGGAGAAGTAAATTTATCAGCAATTTTTTCTATTACTTTTCCATCAGCAAAGAGATCATCCGAATGAAGAAAGCCGATTACATCTCCGGATGACATTTTGATCCCCTTATTAAGTGCATCGAATGTTCCGTAGTCCAGTTCGCTAATCCATTTAGAAATTTTTTTATCATACTTTTTTATTATATCGAGGGTACCATCGGTTGAGCCGCCATCAATAATTATATGCTCAATGTGGGGATAAGATTGTGAAAGCACACTATTGATCGCATCTTCAATAAATTCTTTGTTGTTGCGAACTACGGTTATGATTGATATGGCTGGTTTCACTTGGAAATTTGTTTTACGGATTTAATTCTGGGATTATTTGTGTAAAAAAATCTTTCGCTGATTTCGCAGATCACAACGAATTATTTTTTAATCCTGATATAACATGCTGTTGTTCCATCGCCTATATCTTCTTCCAGCAACTTCCAATGTTTTGAAAAATAATTATTGTCCAAAATTACATTAAAATCTTTTTTCCATTCAATAATAACATTAACATTCATACTATCCAGAAAACCTT
>CAYNUV010000273.1:0-4888 GCA_964400245.1 uncultured Ignavibacteriaceae bacterium | reverse complement strand
TAGCACCAGGTGGGGGTTGGGCTGCGAGAATTTATCAAAAGTAAGAATAAATTATAAGAAGAGTAATTTGAGATTACATTTTAACTGTTTAAAGACTCCACAACTGATTTGCGATTTCAGCAAACTTTAATTGTCTTTTTTCTACTTCATCTTGACCAAATCTTGATAATTCAGTTAGCGATTTATTAATTGGTAATTCAGATTTGTTATATACTTTTAATTTCTTGTCGAAAAACTGATTGGATAATTCTTTATTATATTCTTTGTATAAAATTGTTTGGTTTCCAATTTTATATAATATATCACTTAACTTAATACCCTCTTCTTTAATGAACTTACCCCAATCCGAATTTGGATTTTTGGGAATAATATGTTCCAGATTAACATTATCAACATTTATTGTTAATTCCTTCCTGTTTTGTTCATCCATTTTATGATGATTGATCTTAAACAGTATATATTTGGCAAGTTTTCTATTTCTGGTTTGAAATTCTGCAAAAGATGCTTTAAAAATATCTGAAGAAGGATTTTTCTCTTTTATCTCTTCAATAACTTCATTAACACTTAATTTATCATTTCTAAAATTTACTGATAGAGAACCATATAGATTTTCTAGAACCTTTGGGTCTAATCCAGAGATAGTGTTATATCTGAAAGTAAAATTAATCAACGTTTTCATTAAACGCTTAATTTTATCTTTCTTATCGAATAGTTTTATAGTAATTGCTAATAATAATATATAAACCTGTTCTACTCTTAAAGTACTAAGATCATTTAAAAGCCCAACAATTTCATTGTCTTCCCAAAATTCCGCAGTTGGATTGATTAGATTACTGTAAGCTACAGACTCATGAGAAATACTCTCTGAAAAGTCTTTAACTTTTTTAGGTGTGATTTTCTGCTTAATACTTCTATAAAGATTTTCCTTTTTTACAAAATCGAAAGAAGAAATCCAATAATGACGAAGGTAGCGACTGATATTATTATCTCCAATTTGATCACTCATTCGATCCCAATTTGAACTTATAAATTCAAAATCATTTCCAGCCATCGAGAATAGATAATTCTTGATCAAATCCGCTGCACTCAAATCTAATCCCCTATCATTTAATGTCTCGAACAACAAATTAGCATTAACTTCATCACTAACATCAATTCTGATCAGAAATAATTTGTTGTAAATTACATCTAAAATATTCCTGACATAATTTTCTCCAACAGCTTCTATTCCCTTTCGTACTATATCACTAAGATATTCATAGTTACCTTTCAATAAAGAATGAGAGTGTTTATCTGCTCTGTGGATTATTCCATTAATTACAATTTCCTCAAAATAGAATTTATCATCCTTGTTTAGTTCTAACTTTGATCTTTTCTCAATACTTGGTGTGGCTCTCCGAAATATTGTTTTATCAATCTCATCAATCCAATCATCTTTTGGTGCTAAATCAGATTTTTTTAGTGCATCTCTTAAAGCGGCTAGAAAAATAAATATGGAAGCAAATCTTTGTTGTCCATCTAAAATTGTAACTTTTGTTTTTTCACTATGTGGAGAGAAAACCATTGTTCCTATAAAATATTCTGCATCATCCTTACTATCAGAATAAGAAACTATATCAGAATAAAGCTCCTCAATTTGTTCTTTTTTCCATGAATAGCTCCTCTGAAATAAAGGTACCGAGTAGGTCTTTTGATCATTAAAGAGGTTACTCATCTCGATGGCTGAACTACTGAAATTCATTTTATTCTCCTGAATGAAGGGATTCTCTTTCGTTAATTTAACTATTTCCTCTTTTACTTCAACCGCAATCTTATAGATATAGCCTCAATCGGAACCAGAATCTATCTCTCTCTTTAATAATGAGACTGAAGCGATACTGTCTGTTCGATCCAGTTATTACTTATAATAATCTTTTAACAAAACTCTTCCCCATTTTCCTACAACATTAAAATTAATTTTACCATCTTCAACGGTAATCATATCTCCATTTAACAAATCTCTGTAATACTCATTGTGCTCGGTTTGAATTGTAACTGTTTGAGTGGGCTTCCCATTATTTAAAACAATAATGATACTTTGCTTATCAAGTGATCTTTCAAAAGTAAAGACTTCATTCCTGTCATCAATAAAAAGTGTTTTAAAATCTCCTAGCTGTAATGCAGGATATAAATTTCTTATTGAAATCATTTTCCTGTAATGCTCATACACATCTTTATTAAAGAAAACGGAATCGGGTTTCGTTTTATAATTCTGATCCGGCAAATAAACTTCATCCCGGTATTTAATATCATCCCACACCATCGGCTTTCTGCTGCAGGGATCATTCGCTCCCCACATCCCGGTTTCATCCCCATAATAAACATAAGGAGCTCCAACATAAGTCATCTGGAAAATTATTGTAAACAATAAAACTCTGTATTCTTCATTTGAAGGCTTCCGGACATCGTAATCAGGATTACTTCCTTTCCACATCTCAAAAGTTTCACCCCAATTTCTGATCTTTGCCATATCCTTATTAACAAGATGTGAACCCATTCTCTGTGTATCGTGGCTTCCATGCAAATTCTGCTGAACGTAAGCTACAGATGGAGGAAAGGTTTCTCTTAATTCTTTCAGCCTTTTATCAAACTCCGAAGTTGAAATTCTTGTTTTCTCATCAAAGAAATATTCCGAGCAAATAAATAAGTAATTATAGTTCATTACAGCATCGAACTCATCACCAAGCAAATAAGGTTTTACTATTTCAGGAGGATCAACTATTTCAGCAGTTAAGTATGCTTCAGGATTAATTGATTTAACATGTTTTCTCCAATCCTTCCAGAATTGGTGTTTAACACAAAAAGCAACATCCAATCTCCAGCCGTCAATTCCATCCGAAGGATTACCATCATTGTTTGGATCCATCCATCTGTTTGTAATTTGAAAAATATATTCCTTGGGACCCTCAACAATTCCGTTCTCATCTTCCCTGAATTCAGGAAGTTCTTTTACACCGAACCAGCCTTCATAATTAAACTTAGTTCCTTTTACCGAGTCATCCCATGAAGTAATTGCAAACCAATCCCTGAATTTAGATTTTTTCTGATTCCTGATTACATCCTGAAATATCCAATTGTTTATTCCCATATGATTAAACACACCATCAATAATAATTTTCATATCTCTTTTATGAACTTCATTAATCAACTTTAAAAAAAGTTTATCGGCAGAAGTCCAAACCCATTTCGAAGTGTCGTCAGGGATTTCCTGGGCAATAAGTTTTTTATCTCCTTCAGGATCAGGCCCAAAGAAAGGATCAACATGATGATAAGTTATCGCATCATATTTATGTAAAGATGGTGCCCAGAAAACAGGATTAAGATACAGCGCACCAATACCAAGCTCTTTCAGGTAATCAAGTTTATCAATAATTCCCTGTAAATCCCCTCCGTATCTTCTTCTTTGAATATTAAACCAAATATCTTTTCCGTTCACCTTTTCATAAGTCTGAAGTTCATACCAATCGGAGTTCCAGGGGTGAATTTCCCAAGGAGAAGTATTATCGTGAGGCCATGAACCTTTGAGTGATTGAATATCAGGATCGTTTTGGGGATCACCATTTCTGAACCTTTCAGGAAAGATCTGGTACCAAACAACTTGTTTTGCCCATCCAGGTACAAAATCTTTTTCATCCATTTGGCCTCCTTCACTGGTCTGGGTAAAACTTTTTGCAGATAATAGAAACAGAATGATTATTAAATTACGAGACATCGTTAAAAATTCCTTATTTATCTTTTAAAAAAGATTAACGTTAATTTAACATTGTAAAATTAAATAAAATTTGTTTTTGTCATCATCTTAAAAACAGAGGAATATGAAACTGTTAGTAATTCTCAATCTAGTGTTATTTCTGAATTTTTCAAGTGATTATGAAACATATATCAAAAAAGGAGATGACTTCCATAAGAGGTTTGATAATGTTAACGCAACAATAAATTATGAAAAAGCTTATGAACTGGCACCCGGGAATTATGAAGTCTTATTGAAATTAACATCTTCATATAACGATGCGGGCGAAGAATATGTTGAACTCCGTAAAAGAGATGAAGCACAAAAATATATTGAAAAAGCTGTTCACTATGCTGAAATCTTTCATAAAAAATATCCGGATAGCGCAGATGTTTACTGCTACCTTGCAATGTCTTATGGTAATCTTGCAATGTACAGAGGAAGTAAAGAAAAGATTAAGCTTGCAAAAGTAGTTGAAGAGAATGCAAAAAAATCTTTGAAGATGAATCCTGATCTTTATGTATCATATATAGTGCTGGGCATTTACAACAGGGAAATTGCTAATCTCAGTTTTTTTGAAAGATTTTTTGCAAATACTTTTTTTGGTGATGTTCCGGATGGTTCATTTGAAGAATCCATTACTATGTTTAATAAGGCTTTGAAGATAATACCAAATTCCATAGTGCCTGTTTACCAACTTGCAAAAACATACAGGTATATGGGGGAAGAAGAAAAGGAAATAGAATTACTAAAGAAGCTTCTTAATTATAAGATAAAAAATTTCAGAGATAAATTTGCATTAAGCAAAGCTAAGAAAAGATTGGGAAATTTATAAGAAGATTTATTTCTTATGATATTCCGTCATACCGCCTGTAACACTTTTAGCGTTATAACCTTTTTCCCGCAAGAATTCAGCAGCAACTGAAGAACGGTTTTGTGTCCGGCAAACTACAGCAATTTCTTTATCCTTATATTTTTCAAGTTCAGTAAAACGCTTTTCCAATTCCTGGACCAGGATATGAATTGCATTATCTATTTTAGGAATACTGCCTTTTAGTTCAGCTTCTGTTCTTACATCCAGAATGATTGTGCTGTCATTTTTATTAATCTTTTCTTTCA
>CAYNUV010000272.1:2773-4898 GCA_964400245.1 uncultured Ignavibacteriaceae bacterium | reverse complement strand
TTCTTTCTCTTCATTTTGAAAGACAAGTTCTTTATTAGCAATAGTTAATTCTGCTGCACGTTTTCCTTTCTCTTCATTTTGAAAAGCAAGTTCTTTGTTTGCAATGGTTAACTCTGCTGCCCGGTTTCCTTTCTCCTCATTCTGAAAAGCAAGCTCTTTGTTTGCAATGATTAATTCTGCAGCCCGGTTTCCTTTTTCCTCGTTTTGAAAAGCAAGCTCTTTGTCTGCAATGGTTAATTCTGCAGCCCGATTTCCTTTCTCCTCATTCTGAAAAGCAAGCTCTTTGTTTGCAATGATTAACTCTGCAGCCCGGTTCCCTTTCTCTTCATTCTGAAAAGCAAGCTCTTTGTTTGCAATGATTAATTCTGCAGCCCGGTTTCCTTTTTCCTCGTTTTGAAAAGCAAGCTCTTTGTTTGCAATGATTAACTCTGCAGCCCGGTTTCCTTTCTCTTCGTTTTGAAAAGCAAGTTCCTTGTTTGCGATAGTTAACTCGGCTGAACGTTTTCCTTTCTCTTCATTTTGAAAAGCAAGTTCTTTATTAGCAATGATTAACTCTGCTGATCGGTTTCCTTTCTCTTCATTCTGAAAAGCTAATTCTTTGTTAGCAATAATTAATTCTGCTGCCCTCTTCTCATTTTTCTTTGAATAATTGCCGGTGGTGATTAACAAAAGAATAGTGGACACCGTCATTAGAATAAACATAACCACTGAAAACCGGTAAAACGATGCTATACTTAGTTCGTTCGTTTGCTTTCGTTGTTTAAGCAAAGTAGTTTCTTCCTTCTGAATAGCACCGGTAATTTGACTTATGCGTTCGGAATACAGCATGCCCTTTTGGGTAGAGGTATAATTAATGGCTGGTGCTAATCCCTGTTTACTTCTTAATTCAACCATTTGAGTTGAAAAATCCAGGCGCTTGTGCATATAATAATTTAGCGAATCTATACGCTGTTGTTGAGCGGGATTATCCAGGGTAAGGTGCCTGAGCTGCCTGATAAATGCGAAGGTTGTTTTCTCGGCAGTATATAATGGTTTGAGAAATGCACTGTCTTTAGTAATAACAAAACCCCGTGAAGCGGTTTCCATATCTTTACCAAGTGAGAGAATGTTACCCGATAAGAAAATAACCTGCTCGGAGTGACGCACCCACTGTTCAGAGTCAAGAAGTTTCTCATTACTTTGATAAACTGAATAACCTATAAACCCGATGCCTGTCAGTATAATGAGAGAGAAGAGTAAGAGTTTTTGACGGATACTAATTTTCATCTGAACTTTTTTAAGTATTACATTATTTGACATTTTTTTTGCTTTTTCTGATAGTTTTGAGGATTCGATCTTTTCCTGACATCCATATACAACCTGTGCTTCGTACCCATTATTAAAAAGGGAGGGGAATCGTTTTTCTTTTATTAAAGCTATACTTAATTATGTATAATTTTTAGCAAGAGTTGTGTTGAAAAACAACAATTTAATTTTTACAATGAAATTACCAGCCGGATAAATTACTTCACCATAAGTTAAGTGTTTCCAATGCATTAGGTACACAATCATTACAATTATAAAGGTCTAGTCTTAACAAAGTTAATATGAAAGTAATTGCCGGATATTGGTATTAAAAGGAAAATAATAGAGGTATAAAAAGGCAGGGAATTTAAATCCCCGGCTTAAAGAATTTATAATTAAGAATGGAGATGCAAAGACTGGAGATCTTTTTTGGTAAGCATTGGACTGGAAAGATGTTTTATCGCATCCATAACTATATTACAATTCTCTATGTCACTGTGAATTAAAAACATAAGATGTAAATCGCTTAGTTTTTTTAGTGGTTGTGTGAACAGGAGAGATGAAGATTCATCACTATAAGCCTGAGTTAAATCTTCATGCTCCGCATCGTTTAAATCGTAATCAAAATTATTCTCAATCGTATCCATCGTCATCATATTTTTCATTGTATCCTGTTCTCCTATTTTCCTTAGATCTCGCAATATTGATACCGCTTTTAAATAGAATGAAAACAGTCCTTAGAGTAAGTTTGATGTTGAGAATTGTAGTGGTGATACTACGCGTGGGAAAGAATTACTCCAATTCAAATTATTCGGTAATAAATTCAATCATGAGAAAGGAA
>CAYNUV010000272.1:0-2673 GCA_964400245.1 uncultured Ignavibacteriaceae bacterium | reverse complement strand
AAATCTAAAGGTAAGTGTTGTTTTTACAATATATTTTTATTATAAATTAATCCCATTCTTAATGACCATCGCCAATTAAAATTTATTATTTTTAACATTATTAGTTTAAATCAAAATTATAAATTCAGAGTAGCAAAAACTGAGAGGCAATATGAAAAAACTTTTCTTTTCTATAACTGCTGTTTTTTTTCTCTTATCAACTAACCTCTTTGCACAAATCAATGCACGGATGCTGCAGTATCCCGATGTTTCAAAAACTCATATTACATTTTCTTATGGAGGAGATATATGGATTGTTTCCAAGGAAGGCGGTATTGCTCATAAGCTTACTTCTGCTGAGGGAATGGAAGTGCTGCCGCGTTTTTCACCTGATGGAAATCAAATAGCTTTCAGCGGAAATTACTCCGGCAATGTGGATGTTTATACAATGCCTTCAATGGGAGGAATTCCTGTTAGATTAACTTATCACGGAATGGGCGACAGAATTATTGACTGGTATCCCGATGGAAAAAATATTTTGTTTGCTTCTTCACGTGAAAGCGGAAAGCAGAGATTCAGCCAGTTTTATAAAGTGCCTGTTAAAGGCGGACTTCCCGAAAAGCTTCCATTACCTTATGCAGAGTTTGGAACATTATCACCAGATGCAAAGATGATTGTTTACACCCCGATAGCAAGCGTTTATAGAACATGGAAACGCTACCGCGGTGGAATGGCTGCTGATATCTGGACTTTCAATCTTGAAAATAATAGTTCTGAAAATATTACCAAAAGTATTTCTAATGATGAACTCCCAATGTGGAACGGAAGTAAAATTTATTTTCTTTCTGATCGCGGAACTAACCAGCGTTATAATATCTGGTGTTATGATATAAGTACAAAGCAGACAAAACAAATTACAGATTTCAGTGAATACGACATCCACTTCCCTTCTATTGGACCTAATGAAATAGTTTTTGAAGGAGGTGGATTGCTTTATCTTCTTGATCTTGCAACTGAAAAATATAAAGAAGTAAAAATTGATGTTATTACAGATGAATCAACTTTAATGGCGCGTACAGAAAATACTGAAAAGCTTATCCAGAGTTTCTGGGTTTCGCATGATGGAAACCGTGCAATGTTTGAAACCCGCGGCGAAGTCTTTTCTGTTCCTGCTGAGAATGGTCCTGTTATTAATCTTACTCAATCATCTGGTTATGCAGAAAGATACCCTTCATGGTCTCCAAACGGAAAGTATGTTGCATACTGGAGTGACCGTTCAGGTGAGTACGAATTGACAATCCGTGATCTGGAAAATCCTGTTGAAGAAAAGAAGCTTACCTCTTATGGTGAGGGCTACCGCTACCAGATATACTGGTCACCAAACAGTAAAATGCTTGCATTCGTTGATAAGGCTATGGAAATATTTATTTACGACATGGATAAAAACAAAACCATAAAAGTGGATAAGCAATTAGTTTTGTATGAAGGTGGTCTAAGAAATTTCTCAGCTAACTGGTCTCCCGATAGTCGTTATCTTACCTACGCAAAAAATATTAATAGCTCAAATAGTGCGATAGCAATTTTTGATTCCAAAGAAGAAAAGCTGCATGTTGTCACATCAGGATTTTATAGTGATATGCAGCCGGTCTTTGATCCTGATGGAAAATATCTTTATTTCCTAACCAACAGAGGCTTCAATCCTGTTTACAGCGATTTTGATAATACATGGTCTTATCCTAATGCTACTCAAATTGCAATTGTTCCGTTAACAAATGAAATTCCTTCTCCACTGGCTCCGAAGAATGATTCAACTGCTGTAAAGAAAGATGAAAAGAAGAAAGATGAGGAAAAAGAGGAGAAGAAGGATGAGGAAAAAGAGGAGAAGAAGGATGAAGAAAAAAAGGATGAGGAAAAGAAAGATGAAGATAAACCAAAAGAAACTGTTATAACTTTTGAAGGCTTTGAACAAAGAATGGAAATTCTTCCTCCGAAAGCAGGCAATTATTCTAACATTAGTGCAGTAAGCGGGAAAGTTATATATCATAATTTCCCAAACTCTGGTTCAGGTGGTGAGAACAAACCGGTTAAATATTTTGAATTTGAAAAACGCGAAGAAAAAACAATTGTTGGTGATGCAGATGCTTTCCAGGTTTCTGCAGATGGAAAGAAAATTCTGGTCGGCACCAAAGGTTCATATTATGTAGTTAAGGTTGAGCCGGATCAGAAGCTTGAAAAGAAAATGCCGACTGATCAGATGGAGATGACGGTTGTTCCGCGTGAAGAATGGCAGCAGTTGTTTAACGATGCCTGGAGATTTGAGCGCGACTTTTTCTACGATCCTAATATGCATGGCTTAAACTGGAATGCGATAAAAGAACAATACAGCAAACTGCTTAAGTATGCAGTAACAAGATGGGATGTTAACTTTATAATCGGTGAGCTTATTTCAGAGATCAACGCATCGCACACATACCGAGGCGGTGGTGATACTGAAGAAGCACCAACAAAACCTGTCGGATATCTTGGAATTGATTGGGGTTTGAAGGACGGTTTCTATTATGTAAAAAGAATTGTTAAAGGTGCACCGTGGGATAGCGAAATAAGATCTGCTCTTGATAAGCCGGGAATAAAAATTAAAGAAGGAGATTTTATTCTTGCTGTTAATAATGTTTTGATAAATTCAGAAAACGATCC